>JANNVS010000099.1:0-1766 GCA_031414515.1 Sphingobacteriales bacterium
TTTTGCAGAATTTTCAGGATGCATGGCACTAAGTAATCTGTCACCAGATTCAAACAAGTGAATTTGCATTTTTGTAAAATCAATTTCTGGATAATCTTTTGGTAAAATATTTTTTCGCATTTCACCTATGGCACCTGCTAATTCAACACCAGTTGGTCCACCGCCAACAATAGAAATATTAATCAGTTCTTCTTTCTTTGAATCATCATAAGTCAATAATGCTTCTTCAAAATTTTCTAAAATAAAACTACGCAAATTCAGTGCTTGTGGAATATCTTTCATCTGCATCATTTTCCCAGAAACTTCTTTCGTAAATTTGAAAAAATTAGTGGTGCTACCAGTCGCAATTACTAAATAATCGTAATGCAAATCGCCAATATCAGTATGTATTTTTTGTGTTGAAGCATCGATATTTCTAACTTCTGCTAAACGAAAAATTCCGTTCGGAATTTCCTGCATAAATTTGCGCAACGGATACGCAATGCTACCTGGCTCCAAACCACCTGTTGCTACCTGATACAATAAAGGCTGAAAGCAATGATAATTATGTTTATCCAACATAACTACTTGTATATCCTGATTTTTAAGTGTTTTTGCGATTTCGATGCCGCCAAAGCCGCCACCGATAACAACTACGCGTTTTTGTCCTGTAGATGGAATTTTTAAATCCAAAATGGTTTAATTTATGATTTACAATGTACGATTGACGATTTTATATCATCAATTAATATTCAACACAAAAATAACTCATATTTTGTATTTAAGAATTAAATCGATGTTATACTCTACTATAATTTCTATTATCTTTGCCAAAATTGATCATAATTTATAATCGCACATTGTTAATCGTTAATTGTTAATTAAATTATGTCGCACATTCATTTAATAAAGAAAGAAAACTACGGAATCATTCAAATGGATAGAGAAAAGGCAAATCCTATGAACCACGAGTTCGTGGCTGGTTTGCGTATTGCATTAAAGAATTTTTTGGAAGATGATAGCATAAAAGGTGTCATCATAAACGGAAAAGAAAACTTCTTTTCTGCGGGTTTAGATTTGCCTGAATTATATGGATATGACGAGCAACAGTTTGAAAAATTCTGGAAAAATTTTATGGAATTTTTATGTGATTTAGTAGCGTTTGATAAACCGTTAATTGCATCTATAAATGGTCATGCACCGGCTGGTGGTTGTATTATTGCAATAGGATGCGACTATCGTGTAATGGCGCAAGGAAATTATAAAATAGGCTTGAATGAAATAGCTGTAGGCTTGGTATTGCCACGCGGATTATTTGAAATGTATAGTTTTTGGTTAGGTAAAAAAAATGCCTATCAGTATGCAATGGAAGGAAAATTATTTTCGCCAGATCATGCAAAAGAAATTGGTTTGGTAGATGAAGTAGTGTCTGCTGATAAAGTATTGGAGACTGCGGAAGAAAAACTAAAACACTACTTGAAATTTGAACAAAATAGCTGGCGAATATCCAAAAAACAAATTAAACACGAACAGTTAAAAGCTATTTCTTCTATTTCTGAATTTGAAATGAAAACATTCTTAGAACAATGGTGGAGCGAACCAGTGAGAACAGTGATTGGACAATTTGTTGAGAATTTGAAGAAGAAAAGCTAAGGTAGCAAAGAAATAATTAGCTAATTAGCTAATTAAACAATCAGCTAATTGTTATGCAAGATAAATTTACCGCTTTTGAAAACCGATTATCGAAAGTGTATAAACATATCGGAAAAATTGCACGTAAACAACAA
>JANNVS010000100.1:0-7448 GCA_031414515.1 Sphingobacteriales bacterium
GGAATGTTTTGATGAAGAAATTCACGAATATATGCGCACAGATGAAAATCCATTTGGCTGGAATAATATGCATTATGTACGTGACGCAAACCAATCAAAACGATTAAATGCTTCAGATGAACCTTGCATTATTATTGCTGCGTCAGGCATGGCAAATGCAGGTCGTGTAAAACATCATATTTTTCATCAAATTGATAAATCCGATAATACTATTTTAATTGTTGGATACTGTGCAGTTGGTACACTTGGACAAAAACTGGTAGACAAACCAGAAACTATAAAAATATTTGGTGAAGAGAAAAAAGTAAAAGCTACAATTGAAGTTATGAGCAGTATGAGTGCACATGCAGATGAACCTGAATTATTGCAATTTATTTCTAATCAAGAAACTAATAAAATGAAAAAGATATTTCTAGTTCACGGCGAACCAAAACGGCAGGAAGCTTTAAAAACCACATTACTTTCTAAACAATTTCAATCTGTAGAAATTCCTGAATTAGGTGCTATTTTTGAGTTGTAAATCTTGATGTTCGTCATTCTGAATTTGTTTCAGAATCTTTTCTTATTTTTACCAATAAAACAAAAAATGGCAAATCAAGAACAATTCGTTCAAACTATTCAACAAGGTTATACATTCAGTGGCACGTCTATTACAGTTGGCGGTGCCATGTTAGATGCAAAATCAGTAGCAAATGCACAAATAAAAATACCTTTAAAAACACTAAACAGACATGGTTTAATTGCTGGTGCGACTGGTACAGGAAAAACAAAAACCATACAAACGCTTTCTGAAAAATTATCTGAAAATGGTGTCTCTGTTTTAATGATGGATATCAAAGGTGATTTTTCTGGTATAGCAGAACCAGGTGTTTCTAATCAAAGAATTACAGACAGAGTTACAGCAATCGGCAACACTTGGAATCCGAGAGGCTATCCTGTTGAATTGATGTCTATATCTACACAAGATGGTGTTCGTTTACGTGCAACGGTTACAGAATTTGGTCCAATTTTAATTTCAAAAATATTAGATTTAAATGATACACAACAAGGCGTAGTCGCGATGGTTTTTAAGTTTTGTGACGACCAAAATTTAGGCTTAGTAGATTTACCAGACTTCAAAAAAGTATTACAATTTTTAACGAATGATGGCAAAGAGATATTTGAGAAAGAATATGGCGCCGTTTCGCCCGCAACCGTTGGAACAATTTTGCGCAAAGTAGTAGAATTAGAACAACAAGGCGCTGATTTATTCTTTGGTGAAACATCTTTTAATGTAAATGATTTATTGCGCAAAGATGAGAATGGTTATGGCTATATCAACATTGTTCGTTTAACAGATATTCAGGATAAACCAAAATTATTTTCTACATTTATGTTAAGTTTATTAGCAGAAGTATATGCAAAATTTCCTGAGCGTGGCGACGTGGATCAGCCTGAATTAATTATATTCTTAGACGAAGCACATTTAATTTTTGACAGTGCAACAAAAGCATTAAAAGACCAGCTTGAATCGATTATAAAATTAATTCGTTCTAAAGGTGTTGGTATATTTTTCTGCACACAAAATCCAAATGATATTCCAGAAAGTATTTTGGCACAATTAGGTTTGAAAGTACAACACGCATTGCGTGCTTTTACTGCAAAAGACAGACAATCCATTAAATTAGTGGCACAAAATTATCCTGAAACAGCATTCTATCAGGTAGAAGATTTGATTACGCAACTTGGTATTGGCGAAGCATTTGTAACAGCATTAAATGAAAAAGGAATTCCAACTCCATTGGTGCATTCATTGATGACGCCACCGCAATCGCGCATGGATATTTTGAATGAAGAAGAAATGAAAACATTGATTCAAAAATCAAATTTATATAAAAAATATAAAGAGACAATTGACCCAGAAAGCGCGTTTGAAATATTAGGTGCAAAAATGGAACAATTGCAACAACAAGAAGATGAAGCAGCACAAGAGAAAGCAGATGCAAAGCAAGATAAAGCAACTACACGTACAGGTAAATCAACGTTAGACAAAGTATTAAGCAATACCGTAACACGTCAAATTGCACGCACAGCAACTACAACTTTAACGCGTGGTTTACTTGGTGTATTAAAAGGTATGTTTAAATAAGAAGAACTAAATATTCTCTAATACTACAATTCAACAATTATAATATCATGCAAACAATAAAACATTCAAAAATAGCGACTACAGCACTAAAATCTTTAGATAAAGAATTGACTAAAACAAAATCAAAAGAATTGATTTTGGAAATTACTGAACTACAAGATGTATTGATTGCTTCAAAAAAAAGAAGTCTATTAGTAATTGTACAAGGCATGGATGCAAGTGGTAAAGATGGTGCAATAAAAAAAGTATTTGGTGGTTTGAATCCTTTAGGTATAAATGTGTGCACATTTAAAAAACCAACAGACGAAGAATTTGCGCACGATTTTTTGTGGCGTGTACACAAAGTTGTTCCGCAAAAAGGCGAAATCACCATTTTCAATCGTTCGCAATATGAAGATGTACTCATACAACGTGTACATAAATGGATTGATGAAACAACTGTAAAAAATCGGTTTGAAGCAATTAATAATTTTGAAAAACTGTTAGAACAAAATTGCACAAAAATTATCAAATGTTATATGCATATTTCACCAGAAGCACAATTAGAACGGTTGGAAGAACGTAAAACAAATCCTGCAAAAATGTGGAAACACAACGACCAGGATTGGATAGAACGCAAACTTTGGAAGCAATATATGCAAGCATATGAAGATGTATTTTTAAATTGTTCAAAAGCAGCAAAATGGAACATTATCGCAGCAGATCAAAATTGGTACAAAGAATATCAGATTGCAAAATTAGTGCGTGATGAATTAAAAGCGATGAAATTAGAATATCCAAAATTGGTAACTGAAGTGAAAAAATAGTATATTTACATATGCAATTGAATACAAACATATCTGCTACTGCTTCTGAAATCAATCAGTATGTTGCTAAATTAGATAATGCTGAACAACAAAAAATTTTGAAAGCATTAAAATTTTTAGAAGCTAAAAAAATAGTGAAAAAGTTAAGTGCTTCAAAAATAAAAAGTAATAATGTAGATATTGATGTGATATGTGAAATCATCAGAAAAGCAAGAAAATCAAATGCAAAGCTACAAAACAGATAGAATTGTATTTGATACCAATATTTATATTTCATTTATTCTTCAAAACAGATTAGACAAATTAGTGCTCTTAATTGAAAAACATCAATTAGAGGTTTTTATTTGTGATGAATTGTTACGTGAATTAAAATCTACACTAAACAAGCCTTATATAAGCACTAAATTATCTGCAAAAAAATCTGATTATTTAGAAGTCGTAGCACTTATTACAGAACATGTTATTATTGACAAATGCTACGATAAAATAATAGATCCTGACGATAATTATTTGATTGATTTAGCGTACAGTACAAAATCATACTATTTAGTTAGCGAAGATAAAGTACTGTTAAACCACAAACAGGTTAATAAAATCAAAATTATTAGTATGTTAGCCTTTAAAAAACTTCTAAAGAACAATGGCTAAACTTTGGCAAAAAAATATTAATCAGAACGAAAGCGAGCTTGCAAAACAAGTCGAACAGTTTACTGTAGGCAACGACAGAAATTTAGATTTGTTATTAGCAAAATACGATGTTTTAGGTTCATTAGCACACACTAAAATGTTAGCTGAAGTTGGCTTATTATCAAAAGAAAACCTATCACCTATTCAGCAAGAATTAAAAAATATTTATTTGGAAATTGAAAATGGAAACTTCTCAATTTCAGAAGAAAGTGAAGATATTCATTCTGAAGTTGAATTTCTTTTAACAAAAAAACTAGGTGAACTAGGTAAAAAAATTCACAGTGGCAGAAGCCGAAACGACCAGATTTTATTAGACTTAAAGCTATTCACACGAAATGAAATTGAAGAAATTGTTTATCTCACAAAAAATGTATTTGATACCTTAGTTCAATTATCTAATCTACATAAAGATAAATTATTACCAGGTTACACGCATTTGCAATTAGCAATGCCAAGCAGTTTTGGTTTATGGTTTGGTGCTTACGCAGAAAGTTTAGTAGATGATATGGAAATTTTATTTTCAGCATTCAAAATTGCTAATAAAAATCCGCTTGGTTCTGGCGCAGGTTATGGTGGTTCTTTTCCATTAAACAGAAAGCTAACTACAGAATTACTAGGCTTCAATGACTTGAATTACAATGTAGTGTACGCGCAAATGAATCGTGGAAAGATGGAAAAAAATGTAACATTTGCGATTTCCAATATTGCATCAACGCTTGCAAAATTAGCCATGGATGCTTGTTTGTATATGAATCAGAATTTTGGTTTTATTTCTTTTCCTGATGTGCTAACAACTGGTTCATCTATTATGCCACACAAAAAAAATCCTGATGTGTTTGAATTGATTCGCGCAAAATGTAACAAGCTGCAAAGCTTGCCAAATCAGATAAATTTGATATTGGCAAATTTGCCATCAGGTTATCATCGCGATTTACAAATTATTAAAGAAGATTATTTAAAGTGTTTTGATGAATTGAAATCTTGCTTGGAAATGACAAACGTGATGCTGCAAAACATCGAAGTGAAAGACACTATCTTAGAAAATGATAAATACAAATTATTATTTACAGTTGAAACTGTGAACAAATTGGTAAACGAAGGAATGCCTTTCAGAGATGCTTATATTAAAGTAGGAAAAGATGTTGAAAGTGGTAATTATCAAAAACCTACTTCAATTAATCATACACATGAAGGCAGCATTGGTAATCTTTGTAATGATGAAATAGAAAAAATGATGGAAAAATCAATTGCTCAGTTTCCATTTCAGAAAATAAAAACCGCATTATATAAATTAGTCAATTAGTTAAAATTGATTAAATTGAGTTGAACAAGTTATCTTTAGAGAAAAAATTGGCAAACTTTTTGCATTATGTCGACAAAACATCTTATTTTTAGTCAAAATAATTAAAAAAGTATGAAGAAAATAACAAGTATTTTAATAGTTGCCACACTCTTTTTGGCAAATGTAACGTTTGCACAAAACGTAAACGAAATGATTCCAAAAGTAATGGCTGCTATGGGCAACGCCAAAACAATGACCTACCATTTTTTAGCACAAGAAAGAATGAAAGATGGCAAGTATGCAAAAACTGATTGCGAGTTTAAAGTAATTGCTTCACCATTTAAAGTATATGCAAATGTAAAATTACCAGAAGTTGCACAATTAAGATATGAAAGTGCTGTATCCAAAGATGTTAATGTAAAAAAAGGTATTTTAAAAATTAATTTAAGTCCAACTAATAAATTAGTTTTAAAAGGTCACAACCCAGTTACAAGAGCTGGTTTTGCCACTATCAAGAAAATCTTAGAAACCAGTATGGCACAACGTAAAGGTGAAGATTTAGCTTCTTATGTTAAAGTTTTAGGTACTGTAAACTGGGATGGAATAGACTGCTGGAAAGTAGAACTTAATGATTTTGACTATAAAATCATAGATTATACTGTTGCCGCTGGTGAAACATCTGTTTGGACAATTGGTAAAAAATTGGCAATTTCAGAATATAAAATAAAAGAATTGAATAATATTGGTGATGATGTAAAACCAGGCCAGAATATTAAAATCCCTTCTGCATATGCTAAGAAAACAACCTTATATATAGATAAAGATACTAACTTGCCAATTTATCACAAACTGGAAGATGAGAAAGGTATCTATGAAATATTCGAATTTAAAGATTTGAAATTAGGTGTTAGCTTGACAGATGCTGATTTCCAGTTTAAATAAAAATAAATAATTTCAACTTAAAAAGTCCATCTCAATATCGAGATGGACTTTTTATTTAAAAGCAATTATAATCTTGTATATTTTTAACGCAACTTTAAACCAATAAAATAACCTGCAAAAGCTATTGCAATACCAACTACATTAGATAATAAAATATACAGCAAAGAAGTGCTAATCAACCCTTCATTTATCAGCTTAATATTTTCTAAAGCAAAAGAGGAAAAGGTAGTAAAACCACCTAAGAAACCTATAAAAATAAAAAACTTAAGCTTATCGTCTATTTGACCATTCATTGAAAAAAGTCCGAACAGCAGACCTATAAGTAATGAACCTATAACATTAACAGAAAATGTGCCTAAAGGAAAAAAAGAAGAATATTTAGTGGAAATAAAATCTGCAACTAAAAACCTTAACAGACTACCTAATGCGCCACCTATAATTATATATACATATTTCATCACAGTCCAAATTAATTAAAATGGTTGAATAATTATATAATTTTGAGTATTCTACTAATTATCAAGAAATTAACAAACATTTTAATTGGAAATTATTCTTGAATTCTTAATTTCGGAACGAATTTTGTAAACCATATATAGAAAAAATACTCATGAAGAAATATTGCTTAATATTTTCACTCATTTTATTCACTTTACAAACTTTTTCTCAGGAAAGGAATTTCGATATTTCTATTACTATCAAAGGAATGGAAAATCAGATTGGAATCTTGGCATTTTATTATGGTGAAAAACGTTTTGTAAAAGATACTTTAAAATTTGATACAAAAGGACTTGCAAATTTAAAAGGCAAGAAAAATATAGCAGATGGCGTTTATTTGATTGCACTTCCATCTATGAGATATAATTCTTTTGATATCATTTTAAAAGAAACAAATTTTAGTATAAAAACAGATACCATTAATTTTATAAAAAATGCATCTATAAAAAATTCGATAGAAAATAAACAAATGTTTGAAGATATGAATTTTATGATTCCATTAGGTTTGGAAAATGATTCTTTACAGAAAAAAATAAGTTTCTATAATAAAAAAGATATCGAGTATGCTAAAATTGCATATGAAATAGAAGAAATTTCTAAAACTATTATAAAACACAGAAAAGAATTATTAAAAAAATATCCTACTACATTTTATTCAAAACTTTTAAATATGATGGTAGATATTGAAATACCTGAAGCTGTGAGAAATCCAAATGGTAGTTTAATTGATACCTTTTATAGTTTTCATCATACACAAGTACACTATTTCGACAATATAGATTTTAGTGATTCTGGCTTAATTAGAAGTCCAATATTTCAAGGCAAACTTCTAAAATATTTTGAAAATTTTACTTTTCCTCAGCCAGATTCTATTATTAAGTCAATTGATTTTGTTATCAATAAATCAAAATCAAATAAAGAAATGTTTCAATATTGTGTAAATGAATTATTTGTAAAATATGCAAAAAGTGAAATAATGGGTCATGATGCAATATATGCTTATATGGCTGATAAATATTACCTGAGTGGTGATGCATGGTGGGCTGACCAAAAAAGTTTAACAGAATTAAGAGATCGTGTAGAAGCAATTAAACCTACACTGATT
>JANNVS010000101.1:0-2097 GCA_031414515.1 Sphingobacteriales bacterium
CTTCTCCAAGTCGTAATGCTGCCACAGAACCTCCAAAACCAGAACCTATTACAATTGCTTCAACATCACTATCACTAGGTGTTATAATCGTTTTCTTACAGCTTGTCAAAGGTACAGTTGTGGCAATGCCTGCAAGGACAGAAAGTCCTAAGAACTTCCTTCTAGAAATTGATTTCTTCATTTTATGAAAATGTTAGTTATTTACGGCTAACTAAAAATAACTATTTTTTGGTAAAAAATGCAAAATTTGTTATATAAATATCATTAATTAACAGATATCAATCAAACAAAGTTGATTCAAAAACATTCTAAATTTGAAAAGGATTATTCTGATAACATCTCTTTTATTTGATTTATTTCAAGAATTGCATTTTTCCACCAGTTGTACGACCAGAGATGGTAGGTTTTTATTCCATAATTCTCGACTATTATTTGCTGATGTAATTTTATTCTGTACGAAACTTCTGCATGATAGCTTTGTGTGTTTTCAAAATCGATATGCAAATAAGGTTGGTTGTTTTTTAGTAAAACAATGTCTAATGTAAACCCACCAAGTGCATAGTTTTGCAGTATGTTTTCGCCAAACTGCTTTTGTAATTCAGTAAATATCTGATTTTTGAAAAAGGAAACTTGTTGTTGTTTACTTGGAGTAAATTGACTACTGTTTTTTTGCAAAGATGTTTTTATATATGCTTTTTGCATTTCATTGTTTTCTGCGCATGCTTTTACGTAAGATAAATATGCATAAAAAATACTTTTTCCTTTGTTTCCTTTTTGTGCTAATTCTTCTTCAAATGCAGAGAATGTAATTTCAGGAATTGAAGAGAAGACATAGAGTGAATGTTTGGCGCGTGTGATAATTACATTTAACAGCTGATAACCTTTTTCTTGCGTAAGTGGTCCAAAAAATTGACGAAATTTTCCTGTTTCATCTTTTCCAAAAGTAGTAGATAAAATCATGATGTCGCGCTCGTCACCTTGTATGTTTTCTAAATTTTTTACAAACAAACCATTATTTAAAAGCGATTGTAATTTTTCATTCTTTTCTTTATCAGTATACGCTTGTTCATAGAGCTTGTCAAAAATTAAGTTACGTTGGTAGATATTAAAGGTAGCAATGCCAATGCTAGGAAATCCATCATTTATTTTTTCTGTTGAATAAATAAAGTTCACAATTTCTTCTGCTTCTTTTTCGTTGGTGCCATCTTTGTAAACGCCTTCTACATTTTTATAAAAGACTGCCTGATAGTTTTCTTTTTCAGGCAACGGAATTAAACGCGATTGATAAAACGCATGATTTGAAAATTGAATTAAATTTGGATGCAGTGAACGGTAATGATAATCTAAATATGAACTTTTGTAGTTGGCATCATCTGCATATTCTAACAAGGATTTGCTTTCAGCCAAAAAATCTTCAGCATTTTCTTCTTCGGTTTCATTCCAAAAAATAGTTTCGTTTCCAAAGAAATTACTTGGTGGCATTTGGTGTTTGTCGCCTGAAATAATTTTCGTTTTACCACGCAACAAAGATGAATACGTATCTTCTAAACGCAGCTGACTCGCTTCATCTAAAATAATAAAATCGAATAAATTTTCCTGTAATGGTAAAATAGATGTACAAACTGTTGGATTTACCATTAACACAGGAAACAACGTTGTGAAAAAGTCAAAATCCTGATGAATGATTTTGCGTAATGAGTTCTTAGAAGAAAATTGTTTGTTTTTGCGTTGATTGTATAAATATTTAATTTCTGTAAGATCTTTTGTTTTAATAGTATTTTGAATAGTTTCTCGCCATATATAATTTATTTTTTCACTCAGTTTTTGTTTGAATAAAGTATCTGCTTGTTGTAATTCATCATACATTTTTTGCGCATCATCTTTGATGCCGTTTTGTAAAGCAGTTTTTAAGACGGTTTGATTGATGTAGTAGGTTTCAAAAATGATTTGCCAATTATTGTCATCGGTTTTTGATAATGCATTTATGACTGCATGAGTTTTGGGTTCTTGTTGGAGTAAATATTTTTTGTAGTTATAATAATCATCAAATAAATGTACTTGCTTCTTGAGCTTGGCAAGATCAGAGAAAGTTTTCTG
>JANNVS010000102.1:0-5489 GCA_031414515.1 Sphingobacteriales bacterium
TACAATACTAGTACCTATAATTCTAATACTGGTGCAGGTTCTGTTGGCGTAGAATTTGTTTGTACCAGCATCACTTCAAGTTCATCGCCTATTCCTTTAGATCCATTATATCCTTTTTTATTAAGATTAACATATTTAATATGTGGTAATAAAGTAGAAACCAAAGGATACAATGGATCTAAAGGAATAGGCGATGAACTTGAAGTGATGCTGGTACAAACAAATTCTACGCCAACAGAACCTGCACCAGTATTAGAATTATAGGTACTAGTATTGTATGGTAAATCCATTGCCCAGGCTGTATGTATATCACCAGTTAATGTGATAACGTTTTTAATATTATTATTTAAAATAATATCGTATAATTTTTTACGGTCAACATTATAACCATCCCATTGGTCATTGTTAACTAATATTCCAAATGGTGTTAAATTACCCATCATTACTTGCTGTCCTAATATTTTCCATTTTGCAGTAGAGTTTATCAATTCTGTTTTTAGCCATTCCATTTGTTCGTTGCCAATTAAATGTCTTGTTGTATCGTTGGTGTTTCCACCTTGTAAACTTCTATCGTATAATCTGGTGTCTAACATAAAAATATCAGCTAAGTTTCCGTAACTGATTTTGCGCCATATTTTATTTGGATTTCCTGCTTCAGGTAATCTCGTTGGCATCCATTCATCGTTTGCTTGTTGTCCTGCGGCTTTCCTTAGATTCCATGGACCTTCAGTTGCTGGTGTATGACTACTAGAGCCATTTGTAAATGAATTATTGGCAGTTTCATGGTCGTCCCAAACGGTAATAAACGGATATTGTTGATGTACTTTTCTTAAGGAAGCATCTAACCTATAGGATGAATATCTTTGTCTGTAATCTGCAAGTCTTATGATTTCATAGGATGGTAATTGTTGTTCAGTTCTTACAGCACTTGTTCCACCACCTTCATAAATATAATCACCTAAATGTAAAACAGCATCAACGTCATTTCGTTCTCTAACTCTGTCGTATGCATTAAAATATCCATTTGGATAATTAGAACAGGAAACAAATGCAAATCGTAATTGATTCATTCCACTTACTGGTGCTGTTTTTGTTCTGCCTGTTAATGAATTTCTGCCTAATGCCGTAAACTCATAGAAATACCAAGTGTTTGGTTGTAAACCGATAACATCAATTTTTACACAATAATCTGTAGTGCTGTCTGTAGAAAATGTTCCTGATTGAATGATAGATGTAAAGTTCGTATCTAACGCAACACGCCACGTGCCGTTTATAGTTCCTGCAACTTCTGGTGTTACGCGTGTCCATATAATGACTGCATTTGGTGTTGGATCGCCAGAAGCAACGCCGTGGTAGAATGGTACTAATGATGTGTCAACAGTAGATCTTTCTGTTATACTAATTGGATCGATAGCATAAGTTGAGAAACATAATACGAGAAATAAATGAATGGAAAGTAGAATAGATTTCATAAAAAATGGAATTTGTAACTAAAATTACATTTTTTTATCTTGTTTTACCAAAATAGTAGAGTAATTTTTTTGTTATAAACCTTATTGAGCTTTTATTAATTTTCTAGATATAATATCATTTGTAGTATTTAAAGTAAGAATGTATTCACCAGCGGATAGGTTTGACAAGTCAAATTTTTCAAAATAAAAACCACGCTGTTTATTGCCTAATTCTTTTTGAAATACTTGCTCACCTAAGACATCATATATATTTATATATACTGTGCTATTTTGGTATAAATAATATTGAATACCTGTATAATTTATAAATGGATTTGGATAAACACCAGTAATTTCAAATGATGTAGCTTTGTTTTTTATGCTTGTTGTAATAGTTTGTCGTGGTGTTAGAGGTGCTTTTATTGGCAAAGCACCGGTAAATATTGTTTGAATCGTAGATTTTTTTAAATGATTGGAGTCCTTTTCTGTGTAATAACCTACCTGATATTTGTAGTTAGAATTTGGTCGTTCAATGGTTTCAATACTATAAAAATCAGTTTGTGTTTTCTGTGGCGTAAAATCAATAATAGAAAAACCTCTGTCTACAAAATTATTATGTTTTACATGTAAATTATTATCTCTTACCAATCTGGCAAAAGCATCTTCAGTAATATTTCCCAAAATACCAGTTAATGGGATTCCAGGTGAAGTGACCGCTGTAGTTACAAACTCAACGCCTGCGGAACCGGCACCAGTTCTGAAATTATAAGGTGTTTTTCCAAATGGAATATCACTTGCCCAAGCAGAATGAATATCACCAGTGAGCACCACAAGATTATTGATATTGTTATCATTAATAATTTTAAAAAATTTCTTTCTTTCAGAAGGATAGCCATCCCATTGGTCAGCATTAAAAGCAATATTAAATACTTTAAAAGGTGCTATCATTACTTGTTGTGCCACAACTTTCCATATTGCAGTTGAATTTTGTAATCCAGTTTTCAACCAATCAAATTGTTGTGGTCCTAATAAATAATGTGTAGAGTCATCAATACCAGTAAGTGATGCAATAATTGTTTGTTCTTTACGTGCAGTAATACGTGTATCTAATAAAAATAAATCTACTAAGTTACCAATATTATAACTTCTGTAAATTTTCACATTATCAGTAGTATCTACACTTCTTATTGGCATCCATTCCGCATAAGATCGCAAAGCAACGCTTTTTCTGTTATGCCAATTGCCTTCTGTTGCTGTTGTATGATTTTCTGCACCATCTTCAAATGAATTATCTGCAAATTCGTGGTCGTCCCAAATGGTATAAAATGGAAATTGTTGATGTAAACGCATCAACATAGAATCTAATTTATACATGCTGTGTCGTAATCGATAATCTGCTAAAGAAAGAATTTCGTTGCTTGGTTCTGCTACGCGAACGGTTCCATATTCATTCGTACCATATTCATAAATATAATCGCCAAGATGTATAATGGCATCTACATCATTCCGTTGGTTGATTGCTTGATAAGCATTGAAATAACCGTGTGGTAAACTGGAACATGATACAATAGCAAATCGCAATTTATCTATATTACCTGTTGGCAATGTTTTAGTTCTGCCACGCAACGAATAATTATTATCAAATTTAAATTCGTAAAAATAAAAAGTATTTGGTTGAAGTCCTGTAACATCAATTTTTATGGTGTAATCTTTATCAGCAGATGTGTTTGTATTGCCTGATTTTACTATATTTTGCATCAATGTATCAGTCGCAACTATCCAATCTATTGATGGATTCAGTTCATCAGTAGTGATGCGTGTCCAAATGATTACAGAATTTTGCGTTGGATCGCCACTTGCCACACCATGATAGAATGGTAGAAAAGAAGAATCTATTGTAATTCTTTCATTGATGTTAGATGGTAATGGTGCTTGCGAGAATAGGAATGTAGAAAAAGATAATAAGAATAGAAAAGTGTAAAATCGTGCGAACATAATTAGTTAGTTTTTCCAAAAATAGACACTTTAATAAAAGCTACTTAAATATTCACATAAAATACATCTATTATGCATTATTTATACTTGCTATTTTCACAAAATAAATCAGTTTAGTAATAATTAGAATATATTACTTCGCACAACGATTTTCGCTGCACATAGGCTAAGCTACAAATGCAAATAATAGGGTTTCAACAAAGTAGTTGCCTCATCTGAATAAGTATTGTCTGTAGTTTTTATCACAACCTCTTTTTGTACAATTTTAATATTTTTGTATTTTGAAAAAACAGCAGCATACCTGAAAAAATTATGTTCATCAGTTTGTTTTAAAAAGATGATTTTTTCTGGATAAAATTGGTGTTTTGCAGCTAAGGTTTCAAATTCATCTTTGCGATAAAAGGGTAGCAATATGGAAAATTTTCCATGATTAGTTAATAGATTTTCTATAGCAGTAATTAAATCAGTAAATGTGAGACGCAACGAATGTTTGGCAATTTTTTCTTCCTGTAAAACAGAACTGATATCATTTTTATAAAATGGTGGATTGCAAACAATAAAATCAAATTGCTGATTAAATGTAAAAGTTTTCACATTACCTAAGTATGTAGTAAATCTGGTATTCCAGATAGAATTTTTATAATTTTCGTTCGCTTGCCTAAAAGCGTTTTCATCTATCTCAATTCCATGAATTTGTGCAGTTGTTTTTTGCGCCAACATCAAACTTAATAAACCAGTTCCAATGCCAATATCTAAAATAGACATTACGGTTTTTTCTACTTCAATCCACGCACCAAACAAACAAGAATCCGTGCAAACTTTCATTGCACATTTATCTTGCTCTACTTTAAATTGCTTAAATTGGAAATAATTGTTTGGCATTTACTTACGAAGTTAATAGTAAAAAGTAGAAAGCCACAAGAAAATATCTCATGGCTTTCTACTGTCTAATTACTAAGTACTAATTACTCTTTAATATCCAAAAGCATAATACTTCAATCCATTTTGGTCAGGATATTTACCTTGCAGTAAAATACCGTTTCCTTTGCTGTCGTTTACTAAATCTTCCAAGTCTTCTTTTTTAGAAACAGGTTTGTTATTGATGCCAACAATTACAAAACCTGGCTGCATATTGGTATTTTGTTTGATGATGCCATCTGTTATTTTAGTTATTTTCAATCCACCACCAACACCCAATTTCTTAGCTTCTAAGCTGCTTAATTCTTCTACACTAATACCTAAATTTTCCAAAACACTTCCAGATTTTATGGTTGCTTCTTTAGATAATAATGCAGTTGTATTATCTTTAGATTTTAAGGTTACGTCTTTCGTTATTGTATTTCCTTCTCTGTAAATTTCTAATTTAATTTTGTCACCAGGTCGATAGCGCGCCACATGTTCTTGCAAATCTGCTGCATTTTTTATTTCAGCATCTCCAACTTTCATAATCACGTCACCGCGTTTCACGCCACCAGCTTCAGCTGCACTTTCTTTATTTACTTCTGCAATGTATGCACCTTGAATTTTACTCAACTTCAAATCTTTTGCCAATTCATCATCAATTTCACGAATATTTACACCGAGAAAACCACGTTGCACAATTCCGAAATCAATCATGTCTTTCACTACTTTATTTACCAAATTAGATGGAATGGCAAACGAATAACCTGCGTACGAACCAGTTGGTGTTGCAATAGCTGAGTTGATACCAATTAAATTTCCGTTCAAATCTACTAACGCACCACCGCTATTTCCAGGATTTACCGCAGCATCGGTTTGTATAAATGATTCAATCGCCAAATTTCCTGCCTTTTCTCTCAAAATATTAATATTTCGTGTTTTTGCAGAAACAATACCAGCAGTAACAGTAGATGCTAAATTAAACGGATTACCAACAGCCAAAACCCATTGACCAACCTGCACTTCGTGTGAATTTGCAAACGTCAGAAACTGTAAATCTTTGATATCTATTTTAATTACAGCCAAATCCGTTTTTGGATCAGTGCCAATTTCTTTTGCCTTAAACTCACGGTTATCGTAGTG
>JANNVS010000103.1:0-2719 GCA_031414515.1 Sphingobacteriales bacterium
ACATAAGACTATTGACTAATGACTATTGACTATTCACTATTTTTGCGCAGTGGTTTATTTAACTAGAAGAGAAACGTTTAATGCAGCTCATAGGCTGTACAATAATTATTGGTCAGAAGATCAAAATGATGCTGTTTTTGGAAAATGTGCTAATAAAAATTGGCATGGTCATAACTATACTTTATTTGTTACTATAAAGGGTGAACCAAATCCAGATACTGGTTTTATTGTAAATGTGAAAGAATTAAGTCTGTTGATCAAAGAAAGAGTAGTAGATAAACTAGATCATACCAATTTGAATTTAGATGTAGATTTTATTCCTTCTACGATACATCCTACTACAGAGAATTTAGTTCAACTTATTTGGCAACAACTAGAGCCACATATTATTGAATGTCAATTGCACAGTATAAAACTATACGAAACTGAAAATATTTATGCTGAATATTTCGGTGAATAAAATATTTAACCACATAGATTCATAAATTTTTCAGAAAACAATAATTATGATTTTTAAGTTACACAATAGTTATTCATCTTTGATGAATATTATGTATTCTATCTAAATCTAAATTGTAGATTTTGCTATGTATCTAAGTGGTTTAAAAAGTAAAAATGCAACAATTTATTCTAAAACACTTCAATGATTTAACTGTACAAGAATTGTATGATTTGCTTCAATTACGTGAAGAAGTATTTCAAATTGAACAGAATTGTATTTATAAAGATATTGATGACAAAGACCAAAAATGCTGTCATTTGCTATTGTATAAAGAAAATGAGTTAGTTGCCTATTGCCGATTAATGCCTAATGGAATTTCGTATGATATGTATTCATCCATAGGTCGAGTGGTAAGCAAAACAAAGTACAGAAAAGAAGGATTCGGCAGATTATTAATGCAAGAATCAATAGCACAAATAGAACATTTATTTCCTACTGTACCAATTAAAATTTCTGCTCAATTGTACTTGCAAAAATTTTATGAAAGCTTTGGATTTATTGTAGTAGGTGAGTGGTATATGGAAGATGAGATACCGCATATTGCTATGGTTAAACTATAGATTTATTGTGTTCTATATTTTCAATGCTTAGTTGTCAATCATCATTTGCCGAATTGCAACCACATCTTTCTCAATTTGCTCTTTCAGCAAATCCCAGTTTTCATATTTAATTTGCGGTCGAAGATAATTTACAAAAATCATGTCTAATTCTTTATTGTATAAATCACCATCAAAATCTAATAAGAAAACCTCAATGGTCAATTTACTATTGTCAAACACTGTTTCTCTGTATCCGATACTTAATGCACCAATATAAAACGAATGTTCTATTTTTATTTTCACAGCATATACACCAGATGCTGGAATTAATTTATGTGGATTGGATATTTCGATGTTAGCAGTAGGAAATCCAAGTATTCTGCCAATCTTGTCACCATGTATTACTTTACCTTTTATGGTAAAAGGATGTGCTAAAAACTGATTAGCATGTTTTATATCACCAACCAGTAAAGCATTGCGTACTTTGGTAGAACTCACCGAAATTTCGTCTAAAGTTTGTGCCGAAATTTCTTCTACTTCGTAATTATATTTTGTAGAAAGTTGACGCAATAAATCAATATTACCTTTTCTGTCTTTTCCAAAATGATGGTCGTAACCTATGACTATTTTTTTTGGATGAAAATTATTCACTAAAATTTTCTCTACATATTCTTCTGCTTCCATTGATGCAAAATCTTTCGAGAACTCAGCGATTACTAAATGATTCAATCCAAATACTTCTAATAATTCTTCTTTTTCATCAATAGTAGAAATTAATTTTAAAGTATCATCATTCGGATTTAGTACTAATCTTGGATGTGGGTCAAACGTAAGTAAAATACTTTCTCCTTTAATAGATGTAGCAATATCATTTACACGTTTTATAATTTGCTGATGACCAAAATGCACACCATCGTATGTGCCAATGGTTAACACTGCATTTCTAAATATTGGTAAATTATATAATCCTTTATGAATTTGCATGCAATTTATTCAATATGTACTTCTACGTTATTTCTATTTATAATTTCAATAAATTGTTCTATTGAGTATGCATTATCTACAGAATAATGTCCAATTTTTGTTCTTTGTAAAGCTTGTAGATAGGCACCATTGTTTAATCGTTTGCCAAAATCATTAGCTAAACTTCTAATGTAAGTTCCTTTAGAGCAACGAACTTTAAAATCAATCAATGGTAATTTTATAGTGGTAAGTTCAAATTCATAAATTATAATCTGTTTTGATTTTACATCTACTGTTTTTCCTTGCCTTGCTAATTCATAAGCACGATGGCCATCTATTTTAACTGCTGAATAGATTGGAGGAAATTGTTGTTGCTCACCAATAAAACTTTCAACACATTTATTTATAGCATCTATTGTTATTCCAGAAATATCGAATGTTTGATTTACTTCTTTTTCAGAATCAAAACATTCAGTAGTAGCACCTAAGAATATAGTTCCAGTATAAACTTTTTCTGCATCCTGAATTTGTTGTATTCCTTTCGTTTTTTTTCCTGTACAAAGTATTAATAAGCCAGTTGCTTTTGGGTCTAAGGTTCCAGCATGACCAATTTTTACTTTTCCATATTGTTTTCTCAATGCTAGTCTTATTTTATTGACAACATCAAAACTAGTCCAATCTAATGGCTTATTAATTAAGATAACTTCACCTTCTG
>JANNVS010000104.1:0-1803 GCA_031414515.1 Sphingobacteriales bacterium
GTTGCAGGTTAAGTTCCTTTACTGCTTTTTGATGACGGTCACGGATTTCGCGAAAGACATTAATATATTCATCATCACGCGAAGCGGCAAGCTTACTCATTCGAATGAGTTCATCCGTCACGCCTCCAAAAGCAGAAACAACGACGCCGATTTTTTTATGCTGCTTTTTTAATTGAGAAATAATATCTGCAACCACTTCAATTCGTTGCGCATTGGCAACCGACGTACCCCCGAATTTAATAATTATCATAGCTATAAAATAGTACTTAAATACGCCTCAAGATGGGAAAATGTTCAATCATTCGCAACGATTCAACCCTTTCGCTATCAAACCATTAATAAATACTGTAAGATTTAGCTTTGGAAGGAAATGAAAGCTTCTTCTAAGTTGATTTTCAAGGGTTAATGATTGAATGAATTCCAATTTAAGGATGAGGAAAATCTAAGATCGATGAAACTAAAATCGTTGATGCAAAATTATTTTATTTAGGTAAATTCTAAATTATGAAATTCGTTATTAAAAATTCAAACTAAATTAATAGAACACGGATGACACAGATTGAACTGGTTCACACGGATTTAATTCGTGTGAATCCGTAAGATCCGTTTAATCTGTGTTCCATTGTAAGTATGAGTAATAATTTTGAATAATTTGCACATCCAATAAATAATCAGAATAATATTAAGTTTCAAATAAAATTTTACTTTTTTCTACAAGGCCGAAATAAGACAATTCAAGATTTACTTTTTAAATCCAATTCTTCTTCTCTTTTTAATTACCTGATTAGATTTTTCAACTTCAAATAAATAATCTAATGCTTTGTAAATATCGTTAAATTTAATATTTGTAGATTTTTCAACTTCTCTTATTAGCTCTGACAATTCTTTATAATGTATCGAAACCTGTCGAAGAGAAATGAATGCTCTTACAATCGCTATATTTATTGCAATAGCTTTTTCTGAATTCAATATACTTGCTAACATTGTAATTCCATGTTCAGTGAAAGCAAAAGGTAAATAACGCAAACCACCCCAACTTGAGGTGCCAATTTGGCTCCTCAAGCTTTCCCATTCATCATTATCTAGCTCAAACATAAAATCGGAAGGGAATCTTTTAATGTTTCTCCTTACTGCACGTTTCAATTGTTTTGATTCTACTCCATATAATATGCTCAAATCAAAATCGAGTATTACCTTGTGGCCTCGCAATTCATAAATTTTATCTTTAATAATTGAAATTTCCATCTAGTTTTAAATTTTAGATAAATATCATAAATCAATCTAAAATGAAATGACATTATATAATGGATTATTTATGCTAATATTTTTGTTATCTCAGCTTGAATTTAAAATCGAGTTAGCTATGTAAACATCGAATCTAGCCCCTAAAAGACCTTAACTTAAACTCTATAATATTTACGACGCTTACAATTTAATTAAGCCTTAAAATAAAAAACAAAGTATCCTCGCATTTTTTTTCAACTTTGCACCAAATAAAAAACTATGAAAAAAATAATCCGCACCGATAAAGCACCTGCACCCATTGGCCCTTATAGTCAGGCTGTCTTATCGGGAAATACTTTATATGTTTCCGGTCAGATTGCTCTTAACCCTGTCGATGGACAATTAATTACCATCAATATTATCCGTGAAACAAATCAAGTAATGGAAAATATCGGAGCCATCCTAAAAGAAGCCGGCTTCGATTTTAGCGACATTTTGAAAACAACAATTTTTCTGAAAGACTTACAAAATTTTCAAACCGTAAACGAAGTGTATGGAAATTATTTTAAAGATAATTTT
>JANNVS010000105.1:0-3183 GCA_031414515.1 Sphingobacteriales bacterium
TAGGTTGAATAACAAACAGCTGTTGGAAAGAAGGTATTACCTATTATCTGAACACTTGGCTGTGCGATAGCAATTGATAAAAAAAATACAGTTGCGATAAATAGAATATACTTTTTCATTATAAATCAATTAATACAAGTAAATATAATACTAGTTACGTAATGGTTTACCGGTAGTCAACATTGCTTGAATTCTTTCGAGTGTTTTCTTTTCACCACAAAGTGATAAGAATGCTTCTCTTTCTAAATCCAGTAAATATTGTTCGTTTACAGTTGTTACAGCTGATAGGTCGCCACCACACATTACATACGCTACTTTCTTAGCTATTACTGCATCGTGTGCAGAAATATAACCACCTGCTACAAATGATTCTACACCGACTGTTAAAGTGCCCAATCCTGTTCTTCCTAAAACAGTGATATCATTTCTGTGTGCAGTTTGTGTATATCCTTTTGCAGATAATTCTAATACTTCACGTTTTGCTTCTGCAATTACACGTTTGCCATTTACGACAACTCTGTCTGTTCCTTTGCGCATTAAGTTTAAGTCCATCGCTTCTGCAGCAGATGTTGCTACTTTTGCCATCGCAATACTTAAAAAATTATCTTGTAATGTTTGCAACATTGGATCGCCATTTTTGAAACTATCAGAAGTTCTTAATGTCAATTCTTTTGTACCACCACCAGCAGGAATTAAACCAACACCAACTTCTACTAAACCCATATATGTTTCAGCTGCTGCTACTACTGCATTAGAGTGCATGGTTACTTCGCAACCACCACCAAGCGTCATGCCGTGTGGCGCTGAAACTACCGGAATTGCTGAGTATCTGCAACGCATTGTAGTTTGTTGAAACTGACGAATTGCCATATCTAATTCGTCAAATTCTTGTTCCATTGCCATCATCGAAATCATCATCAGGTTTGCACCAACAGAAAAGTTAGTAGCATCGTTTCCAATTACTAACCCTTTGTATCCACCTTCTGCAATTTCAATTGATTTATTAATCGCTGCTAAAACATCACCACCAAGAGAATTCATTTTTGAAGTGAATTCTAAATTCAAAACACCATCGCCAATATCATGCAAAGTGCCTCCACTATTTTTCCAAACTGGTTTATTACTTCGTAAATTATCTAAAATAATAAACGACTCAGCACCAGGGATTGCTTTGTAAGTTTTTGATTGTTGGTCGTAATATTTTTTTACGCCATTTTCTACTTTATAAAAAGAAGTATTGCCTGCAGCTAACATTTCAGTTACCCAAGTACCAATAGTTAAACCATCGGCTTTTGCTAACTCAATTCCTCTTTCAATACCAACAATATCCCAATATTGGAAAGGACCAATGTCCCATGCAAAACCTGCACGCAACGCATCATCTACTGCATATAAAACATCAGAAATTTCTGGTACACGATTAGAAACATACGCAAATAAACCAGCTAACGAACGCTTTACCAATTGTGCACCTTTATCGTCTGCTTTGATAAATGCGTTTACTTTTCCTGCTAAATTTTCTGATTTATTAGATTCATCTAACGATGGAAATTTTACTTTTCCAGTTGGTTCATATACTAATGTATCTAAACGAAGTGAAAATGAATTTCGTTTTTCATCTTTATAGTAATATCCTTTTTTCGTTTTATTTCCATAGAATTTATTATCTAATAAAAACTGAACATAAGGTGGCACATCGAATGCACCTGCTTGCTCATCACTTGGACAATTTTCTTTGATACCTAACATTACTTTTGTTCCTGTATCATTTCCAACTAAATCGCCTAATTTAAAAGTACCTGTGTTTGGACGACCAATTGCAGAACCTGTTAGTTTATCTATTTCTTCAATTTTTAAACCTAACTCTGCAGTAAGCTGATAAATTTTTGCCATCGTATAAACACCAACTCTATTCGCAATAAACGCTGGTGTATCTTTACATAAAACGGTTTCTTTTCCTAAAAATACATCACCATAATTCATTAAGAAATCAACTACATTTTTATCTGTAGTTGGTGTTGGAATGATTTCCAGTAACTTCATGTAGCGCGGTGGATTGAAAAAGTGTGTACCACAAAAATTTTGTTGAAAATCTTGGCTTCTTCCTTCTGCCATTAAATGAATTGGAATTCCTGAAGTATTTGATGTAACCAATGATCCTTTTTTACGAAGATTATCTACTTTTTCAAACACCTGTTTTTTAATGTCTAATCTTTCGATGACTACTTCAATAATCCAATCACAATCTTTGATTTTTGGCATATCATCGTCAAAATTTCCGAGTGTAACTCGTTTTGCAGATTCAGGATTGTACGCTTGCGCAGGTTTTGATTTTAATGCAAAAGTAAATGCGTCGTTTACAATTTTGTTGCGCATTTTCGGATTTGCTTTTTCTTCTTCTTTCAGGTCGAACGGAACGATATCTAACAATAACACTTCAACGCCAATATTGGCAAAGTGCAATGCAATACCAGAACCCATAACGCCTGAACCTAATACGGCTACTTTTCTAATAGCTCTTGTTGTTTGTGACTCCATATTCATTTTATATAATTGTATAATAAAATATTAGTTATTTTGTTTTAAATCAGCCAACGTATATGCTGCAAATCGACTTAATAATCGTTCATATGCATTTTTAATATATTTTGTATCTTTAAAAATACGCGTCATCATGACTGCGCCTTCAAATTCAGCAACTGTTTGTTCTGCGAGTTTCTTTGCATCTTCTTCATTTGTAATTTCTTTAAATACAAACTCAACTGCACTCATCCATTCTGTATAAAAATCACGAATGTGCTCTGCAAATTCTGGAATAGCACGTGCTGTTTCCACTCCAATATTTCCCATTATATTGCCATCGGATAATAAAGCTCTTTCTGATTTTTTAAACATCTTTTCCATTCGTTGTTGAGGTGAAAGAGTTGTATCATAAGCAATAGCGAAGACCTCCTTTTGGAAAAAATCATGTGCATATTTTATTACGGCACTCATTAATGCTTCTTTACTTGGAAAATAATGGTACAGACTACCTTTAAGCAGACCACAAGCTGCTGCTATATCTGCAATAGATGTATTATGATAACTTTTCTGACGGAAAAGCTTAAGTGATTGCTTTAAAATATCTTCAATACGTACTTTTTGCTTTGGCACTTATAGTTCTATTTAGGCATTAAAAGTATA
>JANNVS010000106.1:0-5551 GCA_031414515.1 Sphingobacteriales bacterium
AATTAGCATTTAGAACTGTGTTGTTTATATTTGTATTAGACCATGAATCACCAAAAGTTGTACCAAATCCAGCATTTCCATAACCACTTGCCCATCTGTTATAAAAACTAGCTGTCGTTCCACCAGGAAATCTCCAGGATATATTATTACTTATGTTTGCAAACACATCATGAAAATTAGGATTGACTTCTAATCCTGAATTTGCAGAATAGTTTTTATAAATATTCTCTAGATATCCTTGTCCGGAGTTAAATCCTGTGAAGTTTCGTTCAACACCAGGCAATGATCTATCTGTATTAATACTGCCTGACACAATTGATTGTGAAAAGCTGTTTAATACACATAGAATTACTATTAAAAAGCCAACTCTTTTCAAAAGGTTAATTTCTATGTTTAAAAAATAAAAAGGAATTGCTTAAAATAAGGATTAGGGTTTTTATCTTAAATTTTTCCTAAATCAAATATACATTTTTTTATTGATATTAACGAATCTTTATTAATAAATTTTAAATCTCTTCTCTTATAACTGAATTAATACCATTTATAGATTTAAGTTTTGTAATCAATTTTAATACTTGGTTGTTGTCTTTTACATATACCTTAATAATGCCTTCGAAAATACCTTCATTTGTTTCTAAAGAGATGGATTGCATATTCAATTTCATCTCGCCTGAAATAATAGAAGTTAATTTATTTATCACACCAATATCATCTAGTCCTGTTAATTTTACAGTAGTTAAAAATGCAGGTGTAGTCTTTGCTGTCCAACGTGTCTTTATGATACGATAGCCATATTTAGATGCTAAGTTGATAACATTTGGACAGCCTGTTCTATGGATTTTTATCATACCATTAATAGAAATAAATCCAATCACATCATCACCAGGTATGGCACTGCAACATTTTGCGAATTCATATGGAAATTTCGAGGATTCGTCAAAAATAACAAGCTCAGCATTCTTTGGTATATCACTATTGTTTTCTTCATTATATACAATTTCTTCATCTTTTGGTTTGCCAATTTTTTCTGCTTTTATAATTTCTAAAGCACCACCAACATTTTTTAATTTTTTTAATTCATTTAAATTAATTGTGTTTTTTGCAATACCATAATACAAATCCATCCAGCTTGGAGTCTTATAAACGTGCATTAATAAATTAATATTTTCGTTTGAAAAATTTGCTTTGAGCTGACTTAGTTTTCTTTCCAAAATTTCTTTACCATCTTCAGCAATTTTTCTTTTTTCTTCACGTAAGGAATTTTTAATTTTCGATTTTGCTCTTGAAGTGGTGACTATATTTAACCAATCTTCACTCGGCTTTTGTTTTCTAGAAGTAATAATTTCTACCTGATCTCCATTCATTAATACATGACTGATTGGCAAAAGTTTATTATTTACTTTTGCTCCGATACACGTGTCACCTACATTTGTATGTATAGAATAGGCAAAGTCTAGAGCTGTAGCGCCAGCAGGTAATATTTTTAATTCACCTTTTGGTGTGAAAATATAAATTTCTTTTTGATATAACTGTAGTTTGAAATCATTAATAAACTCAATAGGATTTACATCTGGGTTTTTCAAAAATTCGCGTACTTGCATGAGCCAACTTTCAATTGCTTCTTCCACTGTATTTCCAGCTTTAAATTTATTCTCTTTGTATTTGTAATGAGCAGCTAACCCTTTTTCAGCTACTTCATCCATGCGCTGAGAACGGATTTGTACTTCAACCCATTGACCTCCTGGACCCATTACCGTTGTGTGCAACGACTCGTATCCATTTCCTTTCGGATGAGAAATCCAGTCACGCATTCGGTTTGGTTGTGGTGAATATTTATCAGTAACAATAGAATATGCACGCCAGCAATCTTCTTTTTCTTTTTCTATTGCAGAATCTAAAATGACTCGAATAGCAAATTTATCATAGACATCATCAAATTCTATTTCTTTCTTTCGCATTTTATTCCAAATAGAGGAGATGGATTTTGGCCTTCCAAAGACAGCAGACTTTAATCCTGATTTATCCATTTCTTCTTGGAGCGGTCTTGCAAAATCGTTGATATATTTACCTCTGTCTCTTTTAGTAGATTCTAATGCACTTGCAATTTCCTTATACTTTTCTGTTTCAGTATATTTCATTGCCAAATCTTCTAATTCGCCTTTTATAGAATACAAACCTAAGCGATGTGCTAATGGAGCATATAAATAAATAGTTTCTGATGAAATTTTTAATTGATTCTTTCTGCTTTGTCCGTCAAGTGTGCGCATATTGTGCAAACGATCAGCAATTTTTATAAGAATGACACGGATATCATCACTAATGTCAGCAATATTTTACGATAATTTTCTGCCTGAATGGATTCAGTTTGATGTGAAATTTTGCTTATTTTAGTTAATCCATCAATTATTTTTGCGGCAGTATTTCCAAATTCTTTTTTTACATCTTCTAATGTCATTTCGGTATCTTCTACCGTGTCATGTAGCAATGCACAGATGACAGAAGTTGTACCTAAGCCCATGTCACCTGCAACAATTTTGGCAACAGCAAGAGGATGATGAACATAAGGTTCACCACTTTTTCTCCTCATGTTTTTGTGAGCATCAACAGCTAATTCAAAGGCGTGACGAATGCGTTTATCGTCTCCTTTTTTCATGCGAGTTTGTGCAAGTCGCAACAGTTGGCGATAATCCTTTAAAATAGCCAGCTTTTCAGCTTCTACATTTACTTCCATGGATGTACAATATACAAATCTATGTTCTAAAAATAAAAAAGTTCAAGTAAAATACTTGAACTTTTTAAACTAGAAAATCTTATTTCTTATTATTTCTTTATATTGGCATATTCTTCATTCATGCCTTTTAATACATCATTAGTTATATTATTAGCATCATTAACATATAATAGATTGATAGTTTCCTTGGAATAAGGCAAAATATAAGTATACCTTCCATCAGCATTATACTTTTTAAGGTATTCAATCATTTTATCTTGTAATGAAATATTAAAGTCTTGCGTTTCTTTCATAAACTGGCTTTCCATGATTTGTTTCCTTTCTTCAATTTGTTGTTGTTCCATTTGTAATTTCTGTTGTGCTGCCATTCCTTCTTCTTCAGTCATAGTCTGAGCCTTTTGTTGTAAATTTGAAACTCTTCCCTGAAAGGCACTCACACTTCTTTCTAATTCCGACTCCATTGCTTTCTGTTTTGCTTCTAATCCAGCTTTTTTAGTCTTAAAAAAATCATAATGTGTTTGAAAAGAATCAATATCGACATAAGCTATTTGAGGAATTATTACCGATTTCCCATTAGAAAGCATTACTTGTGGAGAAACTCCAGATTTGTTTTTGGAACTGAAATGTAAATAAAATAAAATGCCAATTAAGGCAAATAAGATTACATTTAACGCAATTGATAAATTCTTCTTCATGTGGCAAAGGTAAGCACATTTTTTGAAATGCTAATAAAATCAAACCCTGAAAATAATAGATTTTCAGTCGAAACTGTGAAGTTGCATGGAAAAGGACACTAATCTTAATATCCTATTCAATTTTTCAAATTAAATCTTATATTTGCATCCCAAATTGATTGGGATATTTTGCGGGTGTGGCGAAATTGGTAGACGCACTAGACTTAGGATCTAGCGGGTAACCATGGGGGTTCGAGTCCCTTCACCCGTACAAGTTAAATGTTGAATGTGAGTGATAAATGTTGAATTATATTTGATGTTTTTATTTTTCATTCAACATTTATTATTTTATTTTAACATTTAATAGTTATAAAGTGAATATTACAAGAAACAACATTGATGATTTAAACGCAGTGATCAGCATTGAACTTAAAAAAGAAGATTACTTGCCACAGGTAGAAAAGGCTATCACAAATGCTAAAAATAATGCAACCATTAAAGGATTTAGAAAAGGTCATGTGCCAGATTCATTAATAAAAAAAATGTATGGAAATTCAATTTTGTTGGATGAATTGAATAAATCGGTTTCAGAAGCCTTAAATAAACATATAGAGAATGAAAAATTGAATATGTTAGGTAGACCATTGCCAAAACCAAATGAAAGTGTAAATATTGATATTAATAATCTGTCAGATTTTACATTTGAATATGAAATTGGTCTAGCACCGGAAGTAAAAGTTTCTTCGCTAAATAAAAATACAGTTATCGCTAAAAATGTAATTTCAATTGATGATAAAACGCTTGAAGAAGAATTAAATAAAATGGCACTACGCTATGGAAATGTAACTAATCCCGATGATGTGAAAGAAGGTAAGGAATCTGTAATTGAAAAAGCAGCATTAAATCAAGAATTATTTGATAAAGTATACGGTCCAAGTATAGTAAACTCTTTGGAAGAATTCAATGAAAAGGTGCGTAAGGAATTACAGGATTTTGCGAATAAATCTTCAGACAATAAATTCAAAGAAGATATTTATTTAACCTTAATGGAAAGAACGAATATAAATTTTCCAAATTCATTTTTGAAAAAATTCATCAAAGCTAGTAATGAGAAACCAATTGATGAAGAGCAAATTGAAATAGAATATCCAAATTTTGAAAAGGGTTTGAAATGGAATTTAATTACTAATTCTATAGCAAAAGATAATGAAATAAAGGTGGAATTTGAAGAGGTTAAAGGTTTTTCAAGAGAACAATTAAGAGCACAATTCATGATGTACGGTGGCGGAATTAATAATGAAATGATTGAAACCTTTAATGATAACATGATGGCAAAAGAAGACCATGTCAAAAAGTCATACGATGGTGCTTTGGAACAAAAATTGTTTACATTTATCGAGAGTCAAATCAAGATAGAAGAGAAATCTACAACATTTGATGAGTTTTTTAATAAAAAAACAGATGTTTAGAAATCAGAATAGAGACTTGAAACTCTATCTTAAACCTACTCATCCTCATTTCTAACAATTTAAAAATTTTAAAAAATGGACTACGGCAAAGAATTCAAAAAATATGCAACCAAGCATCATGGTTTATCCAGCATTTATTTGGATGGTTATTTAGAATCAAACATTACCAATCTTACACCTAACATTATCGAAGAACGACCAATGAATGTCGCTGCCATCGACGTGTTTTCTAGACTAATGATGGACAGAATCATTTTTATGGGTACAGGTATCGATGATTATGTAGCAAATGTAATTATGGCACAACTATTATTTTTGGATTCTGCAGATAGAAATAGAGACATTCAAATATATGTGAATAGTCCTGGAGGAAGTGTATATGCAGGTCTTGGAATTTATGATACCATGCAATATGTAGAACCAAATGTCGCAACTTGTTGCGTTGGTATCGCAGCTTCTATGGCTGCCGTTTTATTATGTGCTGGCGAAAAAGGAAAACGGAGTGCTTTAAAACATAGCCGTGTTATGATACATCAACCAATGGGTGGCGTTCAAGGTCAGGTGTCTGAAATTGAAATAACATATAAAGAGATCACTAAATTGAAAACAGAATTGTATGAAATTATAGCTAACCATAGTGAACAACCTTATGAAAAAGTTGAAAAAGACAGTGACCG
>JANNVS010000107.1:0-5359 GCA_031414515.1 Sphingobacteriales bacterium
CACGTGTATATTTTAAACTCATGCGTTTTCCAACGCCATAAACGCCACCTGTCATACCAGTATTTATCAGCCAAACATTAGCACCACTTTCTTTCAATTTTTTACCTAACATTTCTGCATATTTTGTTGGATGCAATGGCAAAAATGCTGCGCCAAAACAAGCTGAAAAGGTAGTTTGTGGTTCAGTAACACCAGCTTCTGTTCCTGCTACTTTTGAAGTGTAGCCTGAAATAAATAAATACATCGCTTGTGCTTCTGTTAATTTAGTAATTGGTGGCAATACACCAAACGCATCGTAACTTAAAAAGAAAATATTTTTGGGAATGGATCCGACAGATGGTTCTGCAATATTATTAATGTGATATAAAGGATACGACACGCGTGTGTTTTCTGTAATATGCACATCTTCATAATTTACAGTATTCGTTCCTTCGTAAAAACCAATATTTTCTAAGATTGCACCTGATTTAATTGCACGGAAAATATCTGGTTCTTTTTCTTCTGTTAAATCAACACACTTTGCATAGCAACCACCTTCAAAATTAAACACACCATTATCGCTCCATCCATGCTCATCATCGCCAATTAATTTTCTACTTGGATCAGCAGATAAAGTTGTTTTTCCAGTGCCTGATAAACCAAAAAATAGAGCAGTATCGTTATCGTTGCCAATGTTTGCAGAGCAGTGCATACTCAACACATTTTTTAAATGTGGCAACTCAAAATTTAATACAGTGAAGATTCCTTTTTTAATTTCGCCTGTGTAACCACTTCCACCAATTAAAATTATTTTTTTGGTGAAATTGATAATGGAAAAATTATGCTGGCGTGTTCCTTCTACCGATGGATTTGCCATAAAGCTTGGAGCACATAAAATTGTCCAATCTGATTCAAAAGATTCTAATTGTTTCTCCGTTGGACGAATAAACATATTATCAGCAAATAAACTTGCCCACGGTGTTTCTGTTATTACTCGAATGTTTAATTGATATGAAGGATCAGCACAAGCAAAAACATCACGAACATATAGCTCATTTTTTGTACTTAAATGAGTTACCACTTTTGCTTGTAATTTGTCAAAATTTTCCGAAGAATAGGCTTGATTAATTTTATTCCAATCTACAGAATTTTCTGTCAATGCATCTTTTACCGTAAATTTATCTTTAGGTGAGCGTCCTGTAAATTCTCCAGTATTAATACATAATGCACCTGAATCGCTTAGGACACCTAAGTTTGAATTGAGTGTATTTTGAATAAGCTCATCACGTGTACTATTCCAGTGAGCTGATATAGTATTAAAACCAAGTTTTTCCAAATCTGCAGAAGGGTTCTTGACGCCTGTATCGTTCATTTTATTGAGTTTTGAATTAGGACTGCAAAAATACGTATTTTTGTTTTGAAAGAAAGACTTTAAGGTTTTTTTAATATAGAAAATTAAACTGCGTGTTAATAAAAAAGTCTGCTCATTACTGAGCAGACTTTTATTTAGAATAATATAGAGATAATTATTCTCCTTTTCCTTCCATTTTTGTTTTTAAAGCTGAAAGTGCGCTTAAATCACCTAGAGTAGATTTTTCAATCTTGCTGTTGGTCTTCTCTACAGCTTCTTTAGTTTTTTTAGCTACTGCTTTCTTTTCGCCATCGACTGCTTTTTTCTCGTCGATTTTCACGTCTTCATTTACACGTGTATGAGAAACGATAATGCGTTTGTCATCTCTGTCGAACTCTAAAATTTTGAATGGTAATGTTTCTTCCACATCAGCTAATTTTCCGTCTTCTTTCTTTATGTGACGTGTTGGAGCAAATGCTTCAATTCCGTATGGCAATTGAACTATTGCGCCTTTATCTTCACGCTTCAATACGGTTGCTTCATGCGTTGATCCGATTGGGAACAATGTTTCAAAAGTATCCCAAGGGTCTTCTTCCAATTGTTTATGACCCAGAACAATTTTTTTATTGTCAATATCTATTTCCAATACTGCTACATCTAAGTGATTACCAATCTTAGTAAACTCACTTGGATGATTATAACGTTTTGTCCAAGATAAATCGGAAATATGAATCATGCCGCCTACTACATCATCTAACTCTACAAAAACGCCATATGGTGTGATATTTTTCACTAATCCTTTCAATTTAGTACCTACAGGATATTTATCTGCGATATGTTTCCAAGGATCTTCGCCCATTTGTTTTAAGCTCAACGACATTTTACGTTCGTCTTTATCCAATGTAACAACCACTGCTTCATATTCGTCACCTAATTTAAAGTGATCACGAGAATTGATAGGTTGGTTGCTCCAGGTTACTTCTGAAACGTGTATTAAACCTTCTACACCTGGTACGATTTCTAAGAAAGAACCGTAATCTTCTATGTTTACAATTTTACCTTTCACCTTAGCACCTAACTCAATACCTTCTGGTAATGAATCCCAAGGATGTGGTTGTAATTGTTTTAATCCTAAAGAGATACGTTTTTTATTATCATCATAATCGATTACGACTACTTGTAGTTTTTGATCCATCTTCAATACTTCATTAGGATGGTTGATACGACCCCAAGAAATATCTGTGATATATAATAAACCATCTACACCACCTAAATCGATGAATGCGCCGAAATCTGTGATATTTTTGATAGTACCTTCTAACACCTGACCTTTCTCTAATTTTCCGATAATTTCCTGACGTTGAGATTCTAAGTCACTTTCGATAAGTGCTTTGTGAGAAACTACAGCATTTTTAATGGCTTCGTTTATTTTCACCACTTTGAATTCCATTGTTTTCCCAACAAACTGATCGTAATCAGTAATTGGTTTCACATCTATCTGTGAACCTGGTAAGAATGTTTCCATTCCATATAAGTCTACAATTAACCCGCCTTTAGTTTTGCTGATAACACGTCCTTTTACAATAATGTCTTTCTCGTGTGCTTCGCAAATATAATCCCAAGCTTTAGTTAATTTTGCTTTTTTGCGCGAAAGGATTAATTGTCCTTTTTTATTTTCTTTGTTTTCTACATAAACATCTACTTCATCGCCAACTTTTAAATCCGGTGTATCTTTGAATTCCGATTTGGAAATCATACCATCTGATTTAAAACCAATGTTCAAGATAATGTCTGTGTCTGTAATAGCAGTAATAATTGCTTTTACAATTTCATTGTCTTCTACTTGTTTGAATGTTTTGTCGTAAAGTGTTTCTAACTCTGCAATTTTTTCTTTGCTGTATTTGTTAGCACCGCGTTTGCTTACGTTCCAATCGAACTCTTCTGCTTTGATAACCGGAATCTGGATTTCTACGGTTTCTTGTTCGATTACTTCTTTTTCTTTGTGAACCGGAATGATGTCATCTAATGCATCTAAAGCCGGAATTTCTGTTTGTTCTGCCAAAATTGACTAATTTAAATGGTTAAAAATAAAAATCTCACCTCGTTTTTGAGTTTGTTTCGTGCAAACACGAACCAAGGCATTCAAAAATTTGGACTGCAAAGATAGGAATTAATGCTGAATTATGAATTATGAGTTATAAATTATTTAGCAAAATCGACTGATTTAATGTGTTTTTAACAAGAAAAAATCAAAAACAAAACAGACAAAGTTAATTAATCAGATTTTAAGCCATCTTCAACTCGCTTTCATAAAAACGATTGGCGCGTTTAATAGATGCAATATCATTGAAGCGAACGCCTTGTTCTTTCATTACTTTGTGCGCTTTGGCTGCAGTGAACTGGCGCACATAGAAAGTTTCATTTACTACAAAATGATGTATAGCATGTGTGCTGCCGAAGTTGCAGCAAAAGATTTGCATCGGTATAAAATACCACTTGTTTAGTACTTGCGTTTGTTGCATCACGTTACCACTTTCCACATCGCCATAATAATGCATATTTGATGTGATAAAATGCAGTGAAAACATTCTGAATAAATTTGGCAAAATCAAAATAAATACCAACGGATTTATCCATTTGAATTGCGCTTCTATAATTGCTGGACTTTGATATCCTAAATTAAAAATGACCGAAATAAAATGCACTGCATAATGTGCTATAAAGAAATACCAAACCAAATACAACAGTATAGAAAATGGCAACATTCCATAAAGCTTCACTCTTTTAAAAATAAGAGAATGTTCTCTGGTAATTTCACCGGATTTCACGGCAGCAATTATATCTCTTCGAATTATAGCACCTCTTAAAATTCCGCCTAATACTACATCTGAGATAGTCATTATTCGTTTTAAACTCCATGGTTCACCATTCGTTACACCACGTTCTTCCAAATCTGTTTTGGTGCCTGAAACGCGATGATGATGAAAATGAATATCTCTGCGCAACCATGGATTGATAGTCATTGGACGAAAAACCCAAACACCTAACATCATTAAATTCTGGATGAATTTATTTTTTTTGAAATACATGAAGTGAATTAAATCATGTTCTAATTCATGCAAAAAAGAAGTCCAGAATGCAATAGAAAGCACTACAGCAATAGTTGGAATTTTATGCTGTAAATACAAAACCGCAGACAAAATTATCATGGCAATACAAAATGAAAAAATGAAAAACCCAATGGCATTTTGGTGTTGTAGAAAAGGATATTTAGCACGAAATTCTTTGCTAGCCAGTTGCACTTCTTTACGAATGATTTTTATTTTCAATTCGTCTTCTGTACTTTTGATTTTTATATCGTCTAAAACTAATTCCATAAATTAAAGTTACAATTACTTTCTTTATTTATCCGCAAGAAATATAAACGTTTTATACTAAACTTACAAAGATTAGCACTAATTATCCATTGTTAATCGTCAATCATTAATCAGCATCATTGCTTTATTATAAATCAACTCGATTTGTTTTTCTAAAGAAAGAAAAGTAGTATCTATCTCTATTGCATCAGCTACTTTTGTTAATGGTGAATCTTCGCGCGTAGAATCGATTCTGTCGCGATGTTGTAAATTCGCTTTTAGCTCTTCTAGCGAAAATAGTTTTCCTGATCTTTTCAACAATTCATCTTGTCTTCTTTTGGAACGCACATCTACATCAGCAGTCATAAAAAATTTCAACTCAGCATCAGCAATTACGACGCTTCCAATATCTCTGCCTTCCATGACGACACCTTTTTGTGTTGCCATTTTTTGCTGTTGTGCCACCAACATTTTTCGCACATTACTCATTGCTGCAACTTCGGAAACTATGGCTGCTACACGTGGTTGACGAATTTCTTCTTCTACATCTACATCATTTAAAAAAGCGTGATGAACATCACCCACTTTTCTAAAATCTATAGAAATTTTCGGTAACGCATTTTCAATGCCTTCTAAATTATCCAAATCTATTAAATGTTGTTGAAAATAAAGT
>JANNVS010000108.1:0-2137 GCA_031414515.1 Sphingobacteriales bacterium
CCAAATACCAGCACGTAATACATGAATTCCTTTATTAGCAAGGCGTTGTGCAGTTTCAGTCATTTGTTCTTCAGTTTCACAAGAACATGGTCCAGAAATAATTACTGGTCTTTCAAAATTGAAGCCCCAATCTTTAAGAGGCACGATGTTTAAGTTGCTCATATTATTTAATTATTGAATTGTAGAATTAATGAATTAGTGAATTTAGTTGTTTTAAAAAATTTATTTATACTGATTTCCATTTTTATACATTGAAATCTCAATATTTATTGTTGGTTTAACATTTAAGAAAGTCACATTTAATTTAGTTACACATTATATTGTTTTATTATAATGACATATTAAATTAAAATGTTCTACAGTTGGATGTGGTTCATAAAAATGATGTAATAAGCTTGCCCAATTCTGATATTCTGAAGAATTCCTAAATCCAATTGTATGATCTTCTAACTTTTCCCATTTTATTAATAATAAATATTTATTTTCTACTTCAATACATTTTTGTAATTCATGTTCTAAATAACCTTTCATTTTAGAAATGACAGTGGAAGCAACACGAAAATTAGTTTCAAATTCTTGTGTTTGATTTGGTATAACATTTAATATTACTGCTTCTAAAATCATTTTTTTACTTCAATATTTTACGAATTTCATTCGCGTTATTCATAAACTCTTTCAATTCTTCTGTTTTATTTTTATTAATTAGATTTCTAAAATGGTACATTTTTTCTATATAAGTATCCATCACTTCTAATAAATAATTTTTATTTTGCTGGAAAATTGGTGCCCACATTTCAGGCGAACTTTTTGCTAAACGAACTGTGCTTTCAAAACCACCACCTGCCATTTCAAGAATCGCTTCCTCATCTTTTTCTTTTTCCAAAACAGTGGCTGCAAGTACAAACGAACTGATATGAGAAATATGAGAAATATAAGCTGCATGCATATCGTGCTGATGTGCATCCATATATTTTATTCGCATTCCTAATACGTTATACATTTTTTCAATTAATTCAACTGATTCTATAATACTATCTTCTTTATCGCAAATAATGCATACTTTATCCCTAAATAAATTAAAGACAGCTGCGCCTGGACCACTGTTTTCTGTACCAGCCATTGGATGCGAAGCGACATATTGTTTTCTATTCGGATGGTCTTTAATTGCATCTATAATATGTCCTTTGGTTGAACCCATATCTGTGATTACTTGATTGGATTTTACATTATCAAGAATATAAATTAATTCTTCTATTAAAACATTTACTGGAACGGTAAGAATGATTAAATCTGCCTCTTGAATGGCTTCTTCTTTTGTCACAATTTTATCTACCAATCCTAATTCTATAGCAAGTTCACTATTCTGCTGACTTCGACCAACGCCAAGAATTTCCGAACAAAAACCTGCTGCACTCAAATCTTTTGCTGCAGAACCGCCAATTAAACCTATACCAAATATTGCTACTTTCATTTCAGATTTGTGATTTAAGATTTCAGATTTACAATTCTATTTAATGCTTCGCGTAAATCATTTTCAGGGCTGCACAAAGAAATGCGAATGTAACTTTCGCCATTGCTGCCAAATATAAATCCTGGTGTAATAAACACATTTGCTTCATTTAATATTCTTTCTGTCAACTCTTCTACATTATTATATTTCGCAGGAATTTTTGCCCATAAAAACATGCCAATTTGATTTTTATCATAAGTGCATTCTAATGCATCCATTATCAAATAAGCAAATTCTCGTCTTTTTTTATATTCATTATTGCGTGCTATATGCCAATCTTCATTATTACTAAGTGCTGCAATGGCTGCTTCTTGTAATGGTAAATACATTCCACTATCCACATTACTTTTTACTTTTAAAATTGTGTCAATGTATTCCTTGCCACCTACAACCAATCCAATACGTGCTCCAGCTAAGTTGTGTGATTTACTTAATGAATTTAATTCTAAGCATACATCCATTGCACCTTGTGTTTGAAAAATAGATACAGGTTTTCCTTCATTTAAAACTAAACTATATGGATTATCATTTACAATCAAAATTTTAAATTCATTGGCAATATCAATTAGTGTTTTAAAAATTTCATCATTGCCTTTTGCGCCAGTTGGCATATTAGGATAATTTATC
>JANNVS010000109.1:0-5059 GCA_031414515.1 Sphingobacteriales bacterium
CATAAAAACACAACAACTGTTAAATGCTAATATTATAGATAGAATTTACTTGAAAAAAATACTGCAAATACTATCTTTTGTTTGGATTGTCTGGACAGTTTTTAAGTATGGACCATTTCCTTTTCAATAGTTTCAGATTCCATAAAATTCTACCTACATTTAATGAAAATTTTTAAATATGGATTTTGAACACAATGCACGCACGCAGCAATACATTAAAAAAGTTAAAAAATTTATAGACGAAAAAATTCGTCCTTACGAACAGCAATATTTTAAAGAGATACATCATCGCAACAACGGACAAGATTGGACTAAATGGTCAGTTTCTCCAGAAATAGAAAGCCTGAAAAAACAAGCGAAAGAAGAAGGATTATGGAATTTATTTTTACCAGATAGTGAACACGGACAAGGTTTATCAACCATAGAATACGCACCACTTGCTGAAGAAATGGGTAAAAGTTTCTTAGCACCTGAGATATTTAATTGCAATGCACCAGATACAGGAAATATGGAAGTCCTACATAAATATGGTACAGCTGAGCAAAAAGAAAAATGGTTAACACCATTATTAAAAGGAGAAATTCGTTCTGCATTTTGTATGACAGAACCAGAAGTGGCTTCTTCTGATGCTACAAATATGCAGGCTACTGCAATTATTGATGGCGACGAGATTGTCATTAACGGAACAAAATGGTGGTCTTCTGGAATCGGTCATCCAGATTGCAAAGTTATAATTTTTATGGGCTTGTCAGACGCTACTGCAAACCGACATTCACAACATAGTATGGTCTTAGTACCAGTAGATACTAAAGGTGTAAAGATAGAACGCATGTTGCCGGTATTTGGTGAATATGACGAACCTTACGGACATGGTGAAGTATCTTTCACAAATGTGCGTGTACCGATTACCAATTTAATTTTAGGAAAAGGACGTGGATTTGAAATTGCACAAGGAAGACTTGGACCAGGCAGAATTCATCATTGTATGCGTTGTATTGGTGCAGCAGAATTTGTATTAAAATTATTGATTGAAAGAAGTTTGTCGCGCGTAGCATTTGGAAAACCAATTATTAATTTAGGTGGCAATCGCGAACGCATTGCAGATTTCAGAATTGCCATAGATCAGGCAAGATTACTGACACTATATGCAGCTTGGAAATTAGATACTGTTGGTGCTTTGGGTGCCATGATAGAAATTTCATCTATTAAAGTGGTGGCTCCAAATGTGTTACAACAAGTATGTGATGAAGCCATACAAATTCACGGTGGTGCAGGTGTGTCACATGATTTTCCATTCACCGGTTTTTTCAGCATTGCAAGATGTATTAGAATTGCCGACGGACCAGATGCCGTTCATCGTGGTTTAATTGCACGCATGGAATTATTAAAATATCCAAATGCAGGAAAATAAACTATTAAATAAAAACAAACTTAAATGCAAAGTACCAAACAGCAAAAGGGTTAGGGTTATGATTTTTGCAGTGATAGAAGTAAAATCAACGAAGCGAGGCAATCAGCATTTGCGTTGATTTTATCTTCGGTTTCTTTCGAAATGAAATGAAGAAAGAAAATCACCTTAAAAATCATAAATGCTTTTTGGTTACTTTTTGGCATCAAAAAGTGACAAAGAAAAAAATTAATAATGAGTAGTGAATTAATAGATAAAGCAAAACAAGTTCGTTCTACCGAACAATTACCTTTAGAAAAAGTAGATGTTTGGATAAAGAATACTATTCCAAATATCATCGGAATACCCGAAATTACTCAGTACACAGGTGGTGCATCTAATTGGACATACAGAATTAAATACGATTCACATGATTTGATTTTGCGCCGGCCGCCGGCAGGCACTAAGGCTGCTTCTGCGCATGATATGAAACGCGAATACGACATTCAGAAAGCGTTGATGCCTTATTATACAGTACCTGAAATGCTGGCATTTTGTAATGACCAAAGTGTGATGGATTGCGATTTTTATATTATGCGAAGAGTAGAAGGAATTATTCCTCGTTCTAATTTGCCGAAAGGTTTAGAATTGAGTAAAGAACAAACAAAGCAACTTTGTTTGAATGTAATTGACAAACTTATTGAACTCCATAAAATTGATATTAATAGTACAGCGTTAAATACGTTCGGAAAAGGAACAGGATATTGCAAAAGACAAATTGATGGTTGGAGTGAACGATATCTAAAAGCAAAGACATGGAATGTTCCCAAATGTACGTTTGTAATTAATTGGTTGAAAGCAAATATTCCTACTGATGAAAGAAGTTGCCTTATTCACAACGATTACCGTTTCGATAATTTAATCTTAGATACTAAGAATCCAATGAATATAATTGGAGTTCTGGATTGGGAAATGGCAACCATCGGTGATCCTTTAATGGACTTAGGTAATTCATTAGCATATTGGGTGCAGGCCGATGATGACTTTATTGTAAAAGGACTTCGAAGACAACCAACACATTTGCCAGGAATGCTAACCCGTAAAGAAGTAATAAATTATTATTGCGAAAAAATGGGATTTGAGGCGAAAAATTTTACTTTTTATCAAGTGTATGGTTTATTCAGATTGGTTGTAATAGCGCAACAGATTTATTATAGATATTATCATAATCAAACCAACAATAAAGAGTTTAAAAAATTCTGGTTTTTAGTCAATTACTTAAACTGGCGATGTAAAAAAGCAATTAATCAATTAGCTAATTAGCTAATCATCAAATTAAACTATGGCAACTATCTACTTAATACGTCACGGACAAGCACAATTCGGCATGGAAGAATACGACGCACTTTCACCAACAGGAATTGAACAAGCAAAAATCTTAGGTGAAAGTTTTATGGAAAGAAAAATCATACCTACAAAAATAATTTCAGGTGCTATGCAACGTCATCAACAAACAATGGATTATTGCTTAGAAAAAATGCAGTTTGAAAATCAAAATAAAATAATAAACAATGATTGGAATGAATTCGATCATCGCGATATCATTGCAAAATACGAACCACGATACAAAGATTTAGAAGAATTAAAAAAAGATATCTTTTTGGATAAAAGTCCTAAAGAAAAGATAACAGAAATATTAGTAGGCGCAGTTACACGCTGGACAAGCGAGCAACACGATGACTACAACGAAAGTTGGACAATATTCTGTGAACGTGTCAAGAACGGCTTACAAAAAATAGAAAATGAAACAAAAAAAGAAGATGTAGTTTTTGTCTTCAGCTCAGGTGGAAGCATTTCAGTCATTCTACAAAAAATTCTGGCTTTATCTGTGCAGAAAACATTTGAAATGCAATTGAATATTGCCAATTGTTCCATCACCAAACTCAAAACTTCCTCACGCGGTACACAATTGCTTTCCTTTTCCGATTACGCACACTTTGATGGCGAAAAGAAAAAATGGCTGACGTATAAATAATATGTCACTCTGAGTAAAGCGAAGAGTTATCCAAAGATAATTTCCAATGCACGCATTGTTTTTATTAAAAAAATTCATAAATTTACCAAACGCTCGTTTGGTTAGTGTCTAAAAAGTAAAACTACCAAACCGCAAAAGAGTTAGGGTTATGATTTTTGCAGTGATAGAAGTAAAATTAACGAAGCGTGGCAATTAGCATTTGAGTTAATTTTATCTTCGGTTTCTTTCGAAATGAAATGAAGAAAGAAAATCACCTTAAAAATCATAAATGCTTTTTGGTTACTTTTTGGCATCAAAAAGTGACAAAGAAAAAATAGAAATAAAATTAAATAAAATTCTAAAATACTCAACATGGCAGAAGCTTATATCTACGATTGCGTGCGAACACCGCGCGGAAAAGGCAAAAAAAACGGTGCATTACATGAAGTATCACCCACCGAATTGTTGGCACAAATGCTAAAGGCAATTCAACAACGAAATAATTTAGATACATCTTTAGTAGAAGATGTAGTGATAGGTTGCGTAACTCCAATTGGCGACCAAGGTGGTAACATCGCAAAAACTGCAGTGATGATGGCAGACTATGACACGAAAGTTCCGGGTTTTCAATTAAACCGTTTCTGTGCATCTGGTTTGGAAGCAGTAAACTTAGCAGCGATGAAAGTGCGTTCAGGTTGGCAAGATTTAGTAATTGCTGGCGGTGTGGAATCTATGAGCCGTGTACCGATGGGCTACGATGGCGGTGCATGGGTGTTGGATATGCGTGTAAACAGTCATACCGATTTTGTGCCACAAGGAATCAGTGCAGATTTAATTGCAACACTGGAAGGTTTCTCCAGAGAAGATTGCGACAACTATGCGTTGCGTTCACAAAAATTAGCAGGCATTGCAAAGGCAGAAGGAAGATTCAACAAATCTATTGTGCCTATTGTAGATATTAATGGTTTGACGATTTTAGCAGAAGATGAATTTAACAGACCGGATACAACTTTAGAAGGATTGTTATCATTAGCGCCATCTTTCCAAATGATGGGTGAAATGGGATTTGACTCTTTAGCATTACAAAAGTATACCACACTGGAAAAAATAAATCACATACACACACCAGGCAATTCATCAGGAATTGTAGATGGTGCAAGTTTGGTATTAATCGGTTCTAAAGAAATAGGTGAGAAGTTAGGTTTAAAACCAAGAGCGATTATCCGTTCGGTAGCAGTTACTTCAACGGAACCAACCATCATGTTAACTGGTCCTGGACCTGCATCTCATCTAGCATTAAAAAAAGCAGGCATGACAATAAATGATATTGACTTAGTAGAAATGAATGAAGCATTTGCATCTGCAGTATTGCGTTTACAAAGAGACTTAAATGTTCCGGATGAAAAACTAAATGTAAATGGTGGTGCTATTGCATTAGGACATCCGCTGGGTGCTACAGGCGCTATGATTCTGGGAACATTAGTAGATGAACTGGAACGCACTGGAAAATCTACAGGCTTGGCAACACTTTGTGTTGGCGGCGGAATGGGAATTGCAACAGTAGTGGAATTGGTATAGATTTTAGAATAGCTAACAGAAAAAATGAAACAACTATTTTCAATTTTATTTTTATTTCTTTACTTTACAAAATCGTATTC
>JANNVS010000110.1:0-2253 GCA_031414515.1 Sphingobacteriales bacterium
TATTTTGATTCGAGATTTTATAGCAGAGTCTATTAAAAAGAACTCTGAGTTGGTTAGATTTAAGCAGAATTTACCTTTGACTTATCAATAGATAATAAAAGACCTGAACAATTTTTTTATTTTTAAAATTATGTATATTTACCTATGCAAAAATTTTTACTTTTTCTAATAACTCTATTTATTTCCACAGAATTAATCTATTCTCAGGATATACCTTTTTCTCAGTCTGTATACGATTCAAGGAAACAAGCTTTAATTGATTCTTGTATTAGAAATGTGAATCCTAGTTCATCTATGGTTCAGGCGAAGTTAGGCATACCTGTGCCTCAATCAACTATTGACTATTATTTGAACAGAATGGCTACCAGTGGTGAGTTCGATTTTGATCTTATTGAGATAGTAAGGGTATTTTATTTCTCAAATGGTCAATATGAATCACAATTGCTGCCAGGTATTTTGGCGGGTCCAAATTGGTTATCTCCAAATGAATTAAAAAGAGTTTATTGGTCAGAGAATCATATTATTATGTGGAACTCATCAGCTTATTTGCTGGAGCAGAAGTACGGTGTGGTTGTCAATCCGGATGCAAAGCAATTAGTTGAGCATTGGCTTGACTTGAAAATAAATTATGGTTTTTATGAGTATTTCTCATCTGTATATCTTCCGTTTACATTATCAGCAGTGCTTAACTTAGTAGATTTTGCTGAAGATCCAGTTATTCAGCAAAAAGCAGTTCTTGTTGCAAACAGATTGCTTAAAGAAGTATTAATGGTAAGCAATAATAAAGGCGTTTATTATCAGTCTTCAGGCAGGACGGAATATGCACCAGGTGAGGCAAATGTTTTTCAAAGCCCATACAAAAATAATATTCACAATTTAATATATATGCTGACAGGTTTTGGCGAAACACCAAATGGTCTTAGTAAAGCGGCATTTTTAGCAACAAGTACATTGAATGTAAAGGACATTGTAGAATCCTGGAAATCAAAACAAGATACAATATATTCTTTTGGACATACCCTTGCCGAAGGTTTCGCTATTAATAGTGTTTTGAGCCCTGTAAATAAAACTATTTTTCAATGGAGCTCAGGTGCTTATTTTCATCCTGATGTAGCTACTCAAACATTCTCCTTGATAAGAGATTATAATCTTTGGGACCACAAAGAATTCGATGAATTTAAAATTTTTAAAGACTTACCTATTCAGATAGTTCCAGCTGCTGCTAATGTAGCAGCTTCCATATCTACAAGTTCAGTAATCTCAAAGGCAAAAATTGCCATTTACAAAAATAAAACAGTATCACTTAATTCCAATCAAGATTATTTTAAAGGAAAAGCTGGATTTCAGCAAGTGATTTGGCAGGCTACTGCTGGTATTTTACCGGTTTATACAAAATCAGGTGGTCCAACGGATTTTATAGGAGGACAAAAACTAACGTCAAATTCAACATTACCTTACATTGAGCAAAAGAGTAATGTAGCCTTAATTATGTACAGAGCAAATAAAGATTTGGCTATTTTTGGCTTTAAAGTTCACGATGTTGGATTAAAGTTTTTAGAAGATAAATATGACGAAGTTGCATTTTATGGTAAATGGATTGTAGGAAGAGAAGGTGATGGATATATCGCAGTAGCACGTCATTGTACAGATAAGGTTAATGGTATTTATACCTGTGATGACCAAGACGGACAGGTTTGGGCAGTTGTAGTAGGAAATGCGGATATGTATGGTTCTTATGATAACTTTAAAACACTTGTTGCCAATGCCAAAGTTGAAGAAAAATGGATTTTTAGATTAAATAAATTAGAGTGGGATTATTATGGAATGGTTCAATTTGATGATAAAAAAATAGAGCATTATTGGTCTGGTAATATATTGTCTTTTCCTCAAGACCCTGTAACAAGTATTAAATACCTTAAAGGTGATGATGCAGGCTTTAATATTTATCCAAATCCTGCAAGCGATCAATTTGCATTAGTTTTTGATAAAGCTATTTTGGGTGAAGTCAATATCAGAGTACTTGATATTACCGGGAAAGAAGTATACTCAGCAAACAGCAATAATCTTAGAGCTAGCAATACTTTGATACAAACATCTTCATGGGAAAGTGGTCTTTATACCATCATTATTGAAACAAAAGAAGGTGTAATGACCAGAAAATTAATGGTGCAAAATTGATAGTTATTTATAAAATTATATAAGTACAAAGATTTGTGATTCTAGATAAATGTTGTTTTTGCATTTTTCATTGAG
>JANNVS010000111.1:0-7014 GCA_031414515.1 Sphingobacteriales bacterium
TCCTCCTGCAGAACCATCTTGCCATAAATAACCTGGGTCACCAGCACCAGCACCACACTCTACAGAACTTCCTTCACCACCAGCACCACCAGCACCTACAGATCCAGCTGTATTTCCACCAGAACCTGCGGGTTGAGTACCGGCTAAACCATTAGTGCCGTCTCCAGGTGTTATTGCTACACGCTTAAATTCCCAACCTGTTCTATCTGCAATATAAGCACCATATATGGTTGTTCCTTTACTATATAACTGTGTTCCGGTTACTGAAGGTTGATTCCCTGCATTTTTTACATTAATAGTTAAATCCTGAATTAAAAAATTATTTCCTCCTCCTATAATACCACGATAAAATCCTTGTGTACCTGCATCATTTTCCTGTGTCGGATTTAAGTTTACCGTAGTAGTTAAGCTTGAGTTTTTACGCCAGTCGCCATTAGCTAAATTTACAACTTCCCAACCTCCATCTACAATTGAATTAGCCAGAACATTCCATTGTGTTTCGTTATAAGTTACACCACCTAAAATATGAATATGATTTCTTGCTCCTGTTACCTGAGCTAATGCATATGTAATTGTTTGATAAGGTGCTGTTGCAGTTCCAGCAGCAGCATTACTTCCTGTATTAGAGACATAGATTTGGTCACATGAAGAAGTAGATACGCTTACAGGACAAGAAGTAACAGCATTTCCACAACCAAGTGTATTGGTAATCGTTAGTGTTACAGTATAACTTCCTGCAGTTGCCCATGAATAAGTAACTGTTGAACTCGAAGCAGAACCACCTGTAATTGATGGTGATCCTGTAGCAGTCCATGCATATGACCAATTAGAACCTCCTAAACCAGCTGCATCTGGCGGAACAGTAGCTGAAAATACAGCACCTGTTCCAACAAACGTACTGGCATTACATACAGTGCTAATAATAGGTGGAACATATTGCAAAAAAGTTAACCGCTTACAAGTAGAAATTATAGAATCATACTTTGGACCAGAATTAGATATACTTCCAGAACCTGTTCTATTGTAAGCAATACAACGATAAATACGTGTTCCAGGTATTACAGTTGGTATATAAATATTACAATTAGCACCTGATATGTTTGTCCAGCTGACTCCAGTACCAGATGGACAGGTTGGTGGTGCACTACCAGATACGTTGGCAACTTGCCATTGATAATAAGTAGCTTGTGATACAGTTGCAGTATAAGTATATGTACTGGCTGCAGCGCTAGTACATAAAGTCAGATCGTCTGCTTTATCTATAGAAATAGAAGCAGGATTTGCCATGGTCCATTTGTATTTAAACCTAAGTAGCCAATTTTGATTTACAGAAGCGCCTGCTCTTACTTGAACATCTATGAAATTATCTGTATTTTCTGGGCTATTACGCCAATTAATAGTATAACCGGTATTTGGAACGGTAGAGTATGTAAATCCAGCACCTGGGATAGTTGTAGCATGTGCATCATCACTAATTGCAGCACAATACCATGCACCTACGCCGTCACTTCCTTCATACTGATCTTCGGTTCCACAGTTGATACCTAATCCAAATACACTAATGTTGAAACCATCTTCTTCCCACATATCCCAGGCTAAATTAATTAGAGAGTCATTTGTTTCAGTTGTATATGATTTATTAAAAACATTATATGGTAGTGCATAACCACCACCACTTGAAGTTGTATTCCATCTAGGGTCGGACTGATTTACTCGTATTGAAGTTCCTGAGCCAGTTGCAAAAGTTGTCCAAGCAGAAGCTGGTTCTTTTGCTTTTACTTTTATTCTTAAATCTTCATCGCCACTTACGCCAACGCCACAGCCTCCACCATCCCAATCCATATCAGAAAATACTCCTACCAAATCGCAGGTCACTGTATGATTTCCATCCTTATACTTCGGTGAAGCACATAATATTTTATTTTCATTCCAATCCCATTGATAGGCGTATATAACGGTGTATTTGTGTTCGCCACTTGCAGTAGCTATAAGCGGTTGTGTATAATTTACTACGCCAGGTTCTCCTGCACGAAAATCAACATCAGTCCATGAACCATAAGCGTCATATCCATCTGAATTTGCACATACCGTTATCGAAGTAAATGGAATAGTAGCGCAGCAACATTGGTCAAAATCCATCTGAGTACCTTGGCTACAGGATGTAAAATCTGATACTCCACATTCTTCTTCATATGATTGACCAAAATTTACTTGAAACTGATAAGGAACCAACGAGCTTGAATACGTAACATCCAATAATTGTACTCCATTAACGCCTTGAGGTAACCCAGCTAAATTTGTTCCGGATGAGGTCTGTGCTCCAGGATTTGTTAAGGAATAATATCTGTTTTCTCTTCCATTGAATGCAATATTTAAGCCAGTAGTAGAAGTAATATATGCACCTGTACCATTATCAACTCTTGCTTGTATGTTTTTTATGACATATTCTTTATTAAAGTTTGGAACAATTTCACCACAGTTAGCACTTGACCACACCTTATAAGCCCAAACTCTCAGACGAATAGGCCCATCATTATAGAGCTGAGCGGAAGCAACTGTTGATAGTAAAATCAATAATAAAAATGTGCTTACTCTTTTATATATATTATTCAACTTTCAGGGATTTATAATTCAGCAATTGCATCAATAATTTATAATATTCATTTTTCGTTTCCAGTAATACTAATGAAAACGGTAATTCAAGCGATTTGTTTTTAAAAAATGTACTGGCATTGATTTTAATAAATTTTGTATTTCCACATCCAATGATTTCTGACTTATTAACATATACAATACTGTCCATTAGAACACCTTGTTTAATTGATTCAGCAAACTCTACAGACAGCAACTCTACATTATAATTTTTATCAGATTCTTTCAGGCATTCTACTTTCTTTTCAATCATAGAATTTATTATAATAGTATAATCCTCCTTTGTTAAACTATAATATTTTATAAACCCTGTATCTATGCGATTGAACGCATCTTTATAACTGTTCAGAATAATTTTGCAATTAGCATCTAAGTTGAAATTATTCACTCGTATTACATCTGAGCCGTGTGCAGTAGTAAAGTAAAATAGAAATAGGGTAATAAAGAATGTAAATTTCATTTCAATACACAATATTTTTTATAAAATTAGTACATAAAAAATACTTTCGCAAGTTTATATTTGAACACTTTGATTTATATCAAAAAGTTAATTTTAATTATACAATACAAGGAAAATCATTAAACAAAAGAGTAATAAAAAAATTACTGTGTGGAATTTTTATTCTGGTATATTTTATTTTGTAGTTTTTTATCATTTGGATAAATTTTTATCAATACATTAAATAAACTATCTGCTTCGCTTTTGCGGTCGTTTCGGATATATAGGTTTATAAGGTTATTAGCTGCAAATCCAAAGGAGGTTTCTTTGTGTATATTTTTATCAAAATAAAAGATTGCTGAGTCTAATTGAGATAATCTCCAAAATGCAAAACCAAAATAATTAATAGCGTTTTTATTCGAGGTATCGAGTTGATATGCTTTTCTAAGACTTGTTAATGCAAGACTATCCTTTTCTCTATACAATGCACAGATTCCGAGATTTTCCCAAACCACAGAATTTTTATCACTTATCTTCCTGGCTATATCGAGATATTTTTCTGCTAATCCTATCATACTATCAGTGTACTGTTTATTATAATCTTTTCTTGACTCTTGTTCTGTAATTGCAAAATTTATATAGGTTCCTGCTGCCAATCTATTCGCATGAATAGATTGTGTTAGATGTTTCAGGTCTCTATTAAAAAGAGTAAAATAATCTTTCCATGCAGAAGTTCTGTAGAATGTACATATCACATAAATGATGGTTACGAATAAGAATGATTTTTTTTGTAGAATAGATACGATTTTTTCTTTATAAAAATCTGAAAAAAATCCAGCCAATGCCATGCAAAACCCCAATGATGCTATAAAATTATATCTATCCATTACCACGCCAGATACTGGTATAAAGAAATTTAAAGCATATGCGATAGAAATTAAGAAGAAAAAGAAACAAAATAAATAAATTTTATTTTTTTTATAATAATAAATTGATGAAAAGAACAAACCCAATATAGCTGTGAAACCTAACAGATTAATATAACTGAACAAAGGCAATAAAATTATTTGTTTATATCCGAAATAGAAATAATAACCGAATGGAACAAACAAGAATTTGAGATAATAATAAATTGAAGTAAAGGTGATAGATAATTTATTGACAAATGTTTCGTTACCGACAATAGGATTTCCAGCATTAGTAAGCGTTGCGTTTACAAATTCTTTTTTATTTAAAAAACTCATGAAAAATTCGCGAATATAAAAAGAAAGAGAAAAGAGAAGAAGAGTAATAAATAATGCAATCAATATTTTTCTATACGGTAAACTTCTAAATATACTTAGCCATAAAAATGGAATAAAAATAAACGTATAAGCATCCAATTTTGATAATAATGCAATTGTAATAAAGAATATAAACAATAGGACTCTCCAATATTGTTTATTTAGGTATGCTTTTATAAGTTCTGTAGATGCAAGTATACCAAATAGCATACTTAATAAATTATCTCTGCTTTTTATATTTGCTACTACGCTTACATGATTTGGATGAACAATGAAAAACACACAACTAAGTATAGCAAATGTTTGAAGCTTTTTTATATCCTCAAAAAACCTACCTATTATAATAAATCTATAAATAGCAATTATCAATATTGCAAAAATCAAAATACTAATGAGATGAGAATGAGATGGTTCTAGCGATTGGAATAACCATCTTTGAATCCAAAAGGATGCAATTGTAATGGGTCTATAATCAGATACTCCGTACCATTTTCTAAAAATCAATAAGAAGCCATCTAACGTATTATCGAACTTGTTTAAATAATTAATAACCAACTCATCATCTAGACTAAATTTAAACGAATATGTCCATCCGTAAATAAAGAAAGTGAGAAGAATAAGAGACAAATAAATATGATATGAGTTATAATTTTCTCTATCGATACCTATTGATTGATTCTTCTTTGGCTTAGATATCTTTACAGGTTCTTTTTTTTTCATATCTCTAAGTGTTTACATTTTAGTCAATCATATTTACTGACATTAAGCACTTTTATTACATTTTTAAAGCTAAGAAAATATCTCTACTACTCAAAATCAATAAAAAATAATTGAAAAATAATCGTAAAATAAAGAAAAGAATAGACCTTTTATTGTTTTTTAATTGCATTTATTACTTGAACTTAGACTTGAATTCTGTTAAACATTAAAAAGCGTTAACATATTAACATTTAAAGCAAGTTTCTACGTATTTTTGTTGTTGCTGATGAAGGATTGTATCATTATAATACCAACTTATAACGAAAAGGAAAATATTGCTAAAATAATTCCTTTCACACTGAATCTTTCAGATAGATTTGAAATCTTAGTTATAGAGGATGGTTCTCCAGATGGAACCAACATTGTGGTAAAAGATTTAATGCAACGCTATCCTACTAAAATACACATAATAGAACGTAGTGGAAAATCAGGTTTAGGTACCGCATACATTACAGGTTTTAAATGGGCATTACAAAATAATTATCAATATATTTTTGAAATGGATGCTGATTTTTCTCATCCACCGGAAAAACTACTAGAATTATTAGATGCGTGCGAAAATAAAGGTGCCTATTTATCTGTAGGTTCCAGATATGTAAAAGGTGGTAGTGTCGTCAACTGGCCGTTTGACCGCTTATTTTTATCCTGGTTTGCTTCTAAATATGTAAGACTCATAACAGGAATGCGAATAAAAGACACCACAGCTGGATTTGTATGTTATAGAAATGAAACCTTACAAAAGATAGATTTCGATAAAATAAAGTTTGTTGGTTACGCTTTTCAAATCGAGATGAAATTTGCAGTTTGGTTAATTGAATTGAAAGTAATTGAAGTTCCTATTGTTTTTAAAGACAGAGAAGTTGGAATATCAAAAATGAATGGAAGCATTATAAAAGAAGCCATATTGGGTGTGTTGCAAATGAAGTGGCATGCTTTTAAAAATAAATACACTTATTTACCAGCGTCTTATTCTGACAAGCAATAATTACTTTCTGCATTTCTTTTTAATCAATTTATGCATTAGCATGGAAATTATCAATCTCAGTTTAATTATTTAACTGTTCAATTTTCTGTAATAATCTTTCATTACCTGGAAATCTATTTTCTAATAAATTTAGTATACTATCTGCTTCCTTAAGACGATTATTTTTGTATAATAATTCCAGCAAATTTTCAGCGGAATAGCTGAACTCCTGTTCCTTATTCATGACATAGTTAAAATAATAATAAGCAGAATCAGTAATTTGTAAATTTCTATAAGCCACTCCAATATAATTAACTGCAGAAAGGTAGTTTGAGTCTAATGCCATACTTTTATTGAAATTATATAATGCTGCTCTGTCATTTCCTTTATAAAGTTCACAAATACCTTTAGCTTCAAATACATCTGGCGAATTTCTGCTTATCGCTAATGCTTTATCAGCATATTTATCAGCCAACTTCATATACATTTCTTTTTTTGTATTATCCTGTTCTTCAAACAATGTCTTATTAATATATTCAACACTGATGAAACGGTTTGCATGTACAGAATTTTCTAAATGTGAAATGTCTCTATTAAATAATGTCAATTTATCTTTCCAAGCCGTTGTCCTGTAAATTGTACAAATGCTATATAATGTTATAATAAAAACTACCCATTTATTTTTAAATAAGGTATTGAAGTCTGTAGGTTTAAAAAAATCTATGACTATAGCAGATGCAGCTAAACAAAATCCTAAAGATGGTATAAAATTATACCTATCCATTACTATGCCTGCTACAATAACAGGAATATTTGTTGCATAAGCGATAGCTGCTAGAAAAAAAATAAAACTAAAAAGATAGATTCTATTTTTACTATACGTTCTTAAAGCAAGCAACCCAATAGAAATATAAATA
>JANNVS010000112.1:0-5343 GCA_031414515.1 Sphingobacteriales bacterium
TTTGTTATAAATTATTTGGAATGCATTGGTTAGGCTGGCATGCTGTGTTATGCTTGCTGCATACAATAAATGCATTTTTAATGATGCGTTTATTGAAAAAAATTAACCATAGTATTTCATCTCCGTTTCTAATTATTATAGGATTTGTTTTTTTGATTTCTCCATTTCAAACAGAAGTGGTAGCATGGAGCGCGTTGTTTCATTATTCACTATCAGTATTATTTTTGTTGTTAGGTTTGTTTGCACAACTTAATTATTTTGAATCGAATAAAAAAAAATTTATTGTTACATTTCACTTCTATTATATTTGTAGTTTGTTTTGTTTTGAGCAATCATTTCTGTTTCCACTTGTATTTTTAAGTTGCTCAATATTTATTGTTCCAATTTTATATCCTGTTTCTTGGAAACAAAGTTTATGGAAAACGATAAAAGTTTTTTTTATTGGCAACATACTTTCCATTGTTGGATATTTTGTGATTACAAAATTGAACTATGGTGTTTGGATTGCGCATTATGGTGCAGCAGCACATGTAAAAATTCCATTAAAGAATATGTATGAAAACCTGTTGAATTACCATTGGAAATTTTTATTTTATTATAGATACATTCCTGAAAGTATCCGAAAGTATTATAATTACAACTTAGTGCATAAGGTAGTTGCTATTGGTTTTCCAGTTTTCTTATCATTAACTGCATTTGCTATTTATAAAACTAAATTTTATTTTAAAAAAGAAGCAAAGGTATTGTTGTTTCTATATTCATCTTTTTTGTTTTTATTAGTGCCAGTTTTAAATTTAGACAGTAGTTTTACTTTTGAGATACAAAGCGACCGATATGGTTACAGCGCTTCTTTGTTTTTTTATGCTTTTCTATTTATCACACTTAGTGTATTCTTCAATAAAAAAGTAGTGTATCTCTTTGCTTCATTTACTGTTGTATTAAGTGCCTGTTTGTTATTTAAAGGAGTTAACTTATGGCATAAATCTGGAAATCTTTCCTTGTCATTATTAAAATCATATCCGTTATCACCAACACAAAAATCTTATCTTTTAAATCTTCCTGATAATTACGCAGGTGCATATACCATGAGAAATGGATTTAATGAAGGATTAAGTATTAACCATAATAAAGATTATAAAAAGTCTTCTAAAACAATTGCATGGAATAATGTTTTCAGTAACGAAAATGAAACGTCAACAGAAATTATTAATGACTCTACTTTTTATGTGAAATGTACGAAATTTGGAAAATGGTATTATTACAATGGTGCAGGTGCATTGGATTATGAAACAGATAGTTTAAAAGTAGACTTTGATGAATGGAATACTGCATACACGCTAACTATTAAACAACGACCCAAAGATTCAGTATTTATCTTGCAATGCTATGGTGACAAATGGAAAATTATTGACACTATTCTTCCCAATAAATAATATTTTATTACATCAAAATTCCTGCAATAGTAGCAGAAAGATAGGATGCAAGCGTGCCACACAATAATGCTTTCAACCCTAATTTTGCTAAATCAGCACGACGGTTTGGAGCCAACTCACCAATACCGCCAATTTGAATTCCAACAGAACTAAAGTTGGCAAAACCGCATAATGCAAAACTTGCAATCATTAATGCTTTCGGTGACATGGTTGCTTTTGCACCAATTAAACTGGTGTAAGCAACAAACTCGTTTATAGTTAGCTTTTGACCCATCATCGTTGCCACTTGCATTACTTCTGCATGAGGCACACCCATTACCCAAGCTAATGGATAAAATAAATAACCGAATATAGTATTCAATCCAAAACCTGGATAAATTAATCCTAATAAGGCATTTATCAATGCCATTAACGCAATAAATCCAATCAACATCGCAATTACATTGATAGAAATTTTCATTCCATCACTTGCACCATGTGAAATAGCGTCTATTATGTTCGTGTATTGACTTTTTATTTCAATAGAGACTTTCCCTTTCGTCTGCGATTCTTCCGTTTCAGGAAATACAATTTTTGAAATAACCAATGCAGCTGGTGCAGCCATTAAACTTGCTGCTATTAAATATTCAGCAGGCACACCCATGCTAACATATACAATTAAAATTCCACCAGCAATACAAGCCATACTACCAGCCATAGAAGCTAATAGTTCACTGTTTGTCATGCCTGCTAAATACGGACGAATCATTACCTGTGCTTCTACTTGTCCAACAAATGCACTGGCAACATTACTTAATGCTTCAGCACCAGAAACACGCATTACAATATTCATCACACGAGCAATAGCTGCTACAACACGTTGCATAATACCGACATGATATAAAATAGCTACTAAGACACAAACCAAAATAATAGTGGCTGGAATACTAAAGGCAAATACGAATGTACCTGGTGCGCCATAAGAAGCAGCACCAGCAGCACCCAATGGTGAATGTGTATCCGTCATAATTCCACCATAAACAAAGGCTGCACCTTGCTGAGCATAACCTTCTAATGCTTTCATTCCGTTACCTATCGATTGAAAGAAACGGGTGACAGCTGGTATCTTTAAAATAATAATCGCTAAAAATAATTGCAATCCTAATCCACTTACTACTAAACGATAATTAATTTTTTTCTTATTGTTAGAAAATAAAAAAGCAATAGCCAATATTACTACGATGCCGATAAGTCCTGTAAATCTTTCCATAAGTTAAGTGTGTTTATCAAATATACCTTTTATAGTACTGGATATATATTGTTTATTATATAAAATATCAACAGTTTCAGAAAGTTAGAGGTTATTTCTTACTCAAATCTCTGCTGCGTTGTAAAGCATCGTCCATACCTTTTTGAATATTATAACTTACCGATGCGTTTCCAAAATGTTTAAGAGCAGCTTCAGTTGTTCCACCTTTTGATGCCACTTTATCAATCCATTCTTTACAGGATAAATCATTTACTTTATATAATTCTACAGCACCCAAAAAAGTTTGCTCTACAATTTTAGATGCTTCCGTTAAAGAAAAACCATAATCCATGGTTTTTTGAATCATGGCATCCATGAAATAAAAAATATACGCAGGACCAGAACCTGAAACTGCGGTAATAGCATTTAATCTGTCTTCGTCATATAATTGAATAGAAATACCTGTGGTTTCTAATAGTTTGCGTACAAAATCTGTATCACTTTGTGGAATGGTTTCTGAAACCATAAAACCCGTGACACCTAAACCAACCTGACAAGATAAATTTGGCATTGAACGAATTACTTTATTGGTGCCGAGTTGCTGTTCTACTTCTTTAATTTTTACACCAGCCATTATTGTTAAGATGATATGCTTTTCCTGAATAAATGGTTTCAACTTAGGATACATAGAATAGGCATCTTGAGGTTTTACTGCGAGAATAATTAAATCTTTATCCAGAATAAAATCACCAAATTCGTTATACACTTGTCCGAGTTTCATGCGGTTTAATTCCATGATTTGTGCGTGGTCTTTTTCAATCACCGTCAATTGTTTATGTGTGAGAATTTTGGCATTTAAAAAACTTTCGGCAAAACTTCTACCCATGTTGCCACCACCTATAATAAGTACGTTCATGTTGTAAAAATACAATTTAGTCGTGAGTCGTGAGTCGCAAGTCTTGAGTTTTTTTGTAATTTTAATGAATGATATTCCTTTTACTGTATATTATTGCTGCTACTGTCAATATTTTTTCTGAAAATATTGGTATGCGAATGCCGATGTATATTTCAAAAATTTTGTTGATGCCATTGTTAGCAGCATTTCTTTATAGTAAAACTAAAGAAGCTGAAAAATATAAGTTCATCTATTTAGCGTTATTTTTTTCGTGGTTAGGTGACATATTTTTGATGTTTCCGCGACAAGATTATGATCCATCGACAGCTAAATATTTTTTTATTCTTGGTTTGGTTTCCTTTTTAATTGCTCATATAAATTATATCATTTCATTTATAAAAGATATTCATCCAAATAATAAAGTAAGTGTGCTAATTGAAAAGCCTTATTTAGTGATTCCATTTTTATTATACTTGCTATTATTAATGCGATTTTTATTTCCGCATTTAGATGCAATGAAATTACCAGTTTCTGTTTATGGAATTTGTATTATACTGATGCTGATTTTTGCCTTCAATAGAAAAAATATCGTTAATAATAAATCATTTTATTACGTTTTAGTTGGCGCAGTATTATTTATAATCTCAGATTCATTAATTGCTATTAATGTTTTTTATCAAAAAATGCAATGGCACAGAATGGTTATTATGCTAACATATACCATTGCACAAGCATTAATTATTATTGGTGTTTTAGAGAATAAAAAGATAAGTGAAGTTTAAATTTCTTCGTTCACTCGTTGCTTATAAACTCTGTTTGAAATTCCAATACTCAATTCAAACAAAATAAAAATGGGTGTAGAAATGAGCAATAAACTGGTAATATCGCCTTGTGGTGTTATAACAGCAACCACAACTAAAATAATCAAGTAAGCAACTTTTCTTCCGCTACGCATAATCATTGGTGTCAGTATGCCTAATTTAGTTAATAAAAAAACCATCATTGGTAATTCAAATAAAATTCCTACAGGTATTGTCATCGTAATTAATAAACCGATATAACTATTAATATCTATCATGTTTTGTACAATAGCAGTTGCCTGATATTGAATTAAAAAATTGAGCGAAAATGGTGCGATGATAAAGTAACCGAACAGGCAACCAACCGTAAATAATAATGAAGTGATAAATACAATTCCACGCGTATTTCTGATTTCACGTTCGTGTAATGCAGGTTTTACAAATCGCCAAAGTTCCCAAAATATATAAGGAAATGCTGCTACGGCACCAACGTACAATGACATTTGAATATGTAACATAAACTGACCCATAATATCAGTATTGATAAACGTAAATTTTGCATCCTGAATGCATAAACCACTTAAAAATGAATAATTACTTTCCAGCCAGCAAAACAATTTATTTGTAGGAAAATCTGCACGTGAAGGACCAAATAGTAAGTAATCAAAAATAAATTTCTTCTGTGTAAATGCAATAAATGAAAATGTAACAACGGCAATTGCAGCCCGCATAATATTCCAACGCAAAGCTTCAACATGGTCGAAAAAGCCCATTTCTTTTTTCTCGGTGCTGTCAGTTATATTGCCCATTTTCTGAAAGCAAAAATAACTGTTTAAACTTCAATAGAATATTAATTTTATAATGGTTGACGGTTATCGGTTCACCGTATTAAGTATTATTTGGAAATAAATATCATTACTGTTAACTGTCAACCGTAAACTGATAACTATTACTCACCAAGAAGATTGAGCAACTTATCTACTTTTG
>JANNVS010000113.1:0-2520 GCA_031414515.1 Sphingobacteriales bacterium
ATTCTGAACGAAGTGAAGAACCTTGCTTCTTTTCTGCAAATTCATTATTTATCTCAAATCCAACTCCGTATTATCTCCAATATTCAAACTTTGAGAACTTCCCAAAATTATGGAATCACTGCCAATTAATGAGTTAAATAAAACAACATCATTCAATTTGGTATAATTTCCTATTATAGAATCTCTAATGATAGCGTCATTTATAGTTGAATTATCGCCTATAGTAACGTTTGGACCCACAATAGAGTTTCTAAGTACTGCATTTTTACCAATGTGAATCGGTTCAATGACTATACAATTTTGTAAACTCTTTTTATAAGATGGTACTTTTTTACGTTTATTCAGCAGTAATGCATTTGTTTTTAATAAGATTTCTTTCTGTCCGCAGTCGTACCAGTTATCTACTTTAAATCCTTCTACTTTCACACCTCGATGAATCATTTCCTGTAATCCGTCTGTCAGATAAAATTCATTATTGCTTCGAATGTTATTCTTTATATTGTGGTCAATTGATTTTATTAAGATATCAAATTCCTTTATCTTGTATAAACCGACCAAAGCCATATTTGATTTTGGAATCGTTGGTTTTTCAACAACGTGAATAATATTTCCTTTAGAATCAAATTCGGCAACACCAAACTTTCTTGGATCATTAACTTTCTTCACTCCTAATGCAGAAGTTTTTAATCCAATAAATTTTTTCCAGTCTACATCTATAATTGTATCACCTAATACAATCATTACTTCACTTTTTTTCGGAATGGAATCTTTCGTAAGCCAGATAGCATGTCCTAAACCTTCACGTGTTTCCTGAACAACATACTTTTTTTTAATTGTTGGATAGTCACGTGCAACATATTCTTTAATTTTTTCTCCTAAATATCCTATTACGAAAACAAACTCCTGAATTCCATTTTCTAACAACTGATCTATTATAAAACCTAATATGGGTTTGCCAGCCACAGGAATTAAAGATTTAGGTTGCGTATAGGTATGTGGACGTAGTTTTGTACCAACACCAGCTACTGGAATAATCGCTATCATGGAATAAAGTTAAAAGTTTATAGTTAATAGTTATAAGAATGCAAATATTATCTTTTTGAAAAATCTTACAAATTACGACTCACGACTTGTGACTTATAACTATTTTCACACTATGGAACGCGACAAAAAAGTATTTTCTCTTATTAATGATGAATTACACCGACAAACAGTAGGAATTGAATTAATAGCCTCAGAAAACTTTACAAGCAAACAAGTAATGGAAGCAATGGGAACTTGCTTAACCAACAAATATGCAGAAGGCTATCCAGGCAAAAGATATTATGGTGGTTGTGAAATAGTAGACCAAATAGAACAAATTGCAATTGATAGATTATGCAAATTATTTGGTGCTGAATATGCCAATGTTCAACCGCATTCAGGAGCACAGGCAAATGCTGCCGTTTTCCTTGCGTGTCTTAAAGCTGGCGATCCTATTTTAGGATTTAATTTATCGCATGGTGGTCATTTATCGCACGGTTCACCAGTAAATTTTTCAGGAAAACATTTTGTTCCTCATTTCTATGGTGTTGAAAAGGAGACCGGTCTTATAGACATGGATAAAGTAGAACAAATTGCATTAACAGAAAAACCAAAATTAATTATTTGTGGTGCTTCTGCATATTCAAGAGATTGGGATTATAAACGGTTTCGAGAAATTGCAGATAAAATAGGCGCATTATTGCTTGCTGATATAGCACACCCTGCTGGATTGATAGCTAAGAAAAAATTAAATGATCCAATTCCATATTGTCATATAGTAACTTCTACTACGCATAAGACACTTCGTGGCCCTAGAGGTGGAATCATTATGATGGGAAAAGATTTTGAAAATCCTTTTGGTGAAAAAACCCTGAAAGGCGAATTGAAAATGATGTCAACAGTCTTGAATTCAGGCGTATTTCCAGGTATGCAAGGTGGACCTTTAGAGCATGTAATTGCAGCAAAGGCAGTAGCATTTGGAGAGGCTTTGACAGATGATTTCGGGTTATATGCAGACCAAGTTATCTTAAATGCTCGGGTAATGGCACATGAGTTTACAAATAGAGGATATAATTTAGTTTCTGGCGGAACAGACAATCATTTAATGTTAATTGATTTAAGGAATAAAAATATTTCTGGAAAAGAAGCGGATGCAGCATTAGGTAAAGCAGAAATTACAGTAAATAAGAATATGGTTCCATTTGACGATAAATCTCCATTTATCACATCTGGCATAAGAATTGGAACTGCGGCAATTACGACAAGAGGATTAAAAGAACAGGATTGCATACAAGTAGTAGAATGGATAGATTCAATAATTAAAGAATCTTCAAATACTTTTTTAATTGAAGAGGTAAAAAGAGAAATAAATAGTTTCATGCAAAAATTTCCTCTTTATTAAATGGAATTCTTAGTTCAATTTTAAAAATAGCCTTTTTTATCGCGCAATGTTAATTTAAAGTTAACAATACGTGTTTTATTGACAATTATCATCTT
>JANNVS010000114.1:0-5900 GCA_031414515.1 Sphingobacteriales bacterium
AGAAAATGTTGCAATAATAATAAGGGTTATGAAGAAATTTCTACAATTTCTGTTTTTAAATATTCTGATTATTACAAACCTGAATTGCATTTGCACAATTATTGTTTAATTGTGCAAAGACACTTGGAGACAAAAGTATCATAATATATAAAAACAGAAATTGTAGAAATTTCTTCATAACCCTTATTATTATTGCAACATTTTCTTTATTTCATCCAACTTTTTCGTCTTGAAAGCCAAATCGAAATCAGTGTTACCTTTATTTAAATCTATTTCCCTCTGCAAGTCAGCTGCTTCCTGCTGAAGGTAAACTCTTTTCTCAGAAGAAATATCAGCACTCGAGTAATTCAAAACAGGATTAATATCTTCTTTCACAACCCTTGGTTTATAATTAACAGATGGTACTACCTTATTTGCTTTCTTTTCAGATAATACAGTCTTTTCATTCAGAGGATCTATTTCCTTGAAATATGTTACAGTATCAGACAAGAATATTCTATCATCAGATGGATTATTGTTTTTATATTTAAAATCTTCATTAGAAATTTCATTACTTAATGTAGAATCCGTCAATCTATTTTGTAATTGATTTTTGTTGAATACCTGGTTATTTTCAGCATTCAATTTTACGGTGTTCTTATTGCCAGAAACTACTCGTTCCACCGCTGGTATTTGCTCTGTCTTTGAAATTTTAACTCTCTCGTTCTGAGCAAAAATATTTAACTGAGAAAACAAAAGAGAAAAGATAAAAATGGATTGTAAAAATCTAAACATCATCCAGAATTAATAAATTAATTAAATATATAATATATTGACCTAAATCAAAATATAAACACGTTGAACAAATTTCATATTTATTTATGTAAAAACTTAGTTTTTAACAAAATAATATTATACAAAATTAAGTAATTTAAAAGTAAAGTGGAAAATTACTTCAAAAATGTAACTTTGCAGGATGAAAGAACGTGTATTAAGTGGTGTAAGAAGTACAGGAAATTTACATTTAGGTAATTATTTCGGCGCCATAAAGAATTTTATTTATATGCAAGAAAACTATGAATGTTATTTTTTTATAGCAAATCTGCATGCATTAACTACTCACCCTGATCCAGAATTATTAAAGAAATCCGTTAGAGCTACTTTAGTAGAATATATTGCATGCGGTTTAGACCCCGATAAAAGCACCATTTATGTTCAAAGTGATATTCCTGAAATATCTGAATTATATGCATTATTAAACATGATAGCCTATAAAGGTGAATTAGAAAAATGTACTTCTTTTAAAGAAAAAATAAAAAAACACAACGAAAATATTAATGCAGGACTACTCACCTATCCTGTTTTGATGGCTTCAGATATTTTAATCCACCGTGCTCATAAAGTTCCAGTTGGAAAAGATCAGGAGCAACATCTGGAAATGACTCGAAATTTTGCAGTAAGATTCAATCATCAGTTTGGTGTTGATTTTTTTCCTGAGCCACAAGCTTTCGATATGACAGGGAAATTGATAAAAGTACCAGGTTTAGATGGAACTGGTAAAATGGGTAAGAGTGAAGGTGAAGGAAATGCAGTTTTCTTAAGAGAAGATGCAGAGACGATACGTAAAAAAGTAATGCGTGCTAAAACTGATTCTGGTCCTACACAACCAAATCAGGACAAACCAGAAGAGATAAATAACTTATTTACCCTGCTGAATTTAGTATCAAATAAGGATACTGTAGATTATTTTGATACAGCTTATAACGACTGCACTATCCGGTATGGTGATTTAAAAAAACAACTGGCTGAAGATATCATTCAATTTACACATCCATTAAAAGAAAAAATTCTAGACCTTGAAAACAATACTTCATTCATAAATAAAATTGCAAAAGAAGGAGCTGAAAAAGCAAGAATTAGTGCAAAAAACACTTTGGATGGTGTACAAGAAATTATGGGTTTGAAAAGTATCTGGAAGTAAATCAGTATTTTTTCAGTAATCTTTTCTTTTTAGACTATATACTAAACTATTTATCCACTTTTGAAAAAAAAATATACTTGCTATCATTTTCATTCAAAAAAAAAGTATAGTTTAGTTGTTCTATAAAAAATTAAAACAACCATAACTCGTGGCAAAACAAAAAAAACAGCTCAAACACATTGCAGTAGCAGGCAACATTGGTTCCGGAAAAACTACTTTAACTGAAAAATTAGCGCAGCATTATACTTGGGAAGCTCGTTACGAAGATGTAGAAAACAATCCGTACTTAAACGATTTCTATCAAGATATGCCACGCTGGTCTTTTAACCTTCAGATATATTTTTTGAATAGCCGTTTGCGACAATTAGTAGAAATTCAGGAAGGCAGTCAAATCGTAATTCAAGACAGAACTATTTATGAAGATGCTCATATTTTTGCACCTAACTTACATGAAATGGGTTTGATGAGCACACGTGATTTTGAAAATTATATTAGCTTTTTTCGTACCATCAGCAAAAAAGTAAATTCTCCAGATCTATTGATTTACCTGAAAGCTTCGCTTGGAACTTTAGTTGGACAAATTGAAAGAAGAGGTCGTGCGTACGAAGATAATATTCGTTTAGATTATCTAAAACAATTGAACCAATATTACAATAACTGGATTGACAATTACAAAGAAGGTCCACTTTTAATAATCAACGTAGACGACTTAAATTATGCAGATAAACCAGAAGATTTTAGCAAGGTAGTTGAAAAAATTGACGCTGAATTGTTTGGATTATTTTAAAGGAGCAACTTCTTATAAAATAAAAAAGGTTGACGTTTGGTCAACCTTTTTTATTTTAATTGCATCATATAATATCTTCATTTTTGAAGATATTATATGAATTTATTTTCCAGTTATATAGGCGTTCTCAAATCCAACTGTACTTTTAATTTGTGGTAAAACAATTTCTGCTGCTGCATGATTTGCGAATCCTACAATCCAAACTACATTTGCACCATTGTCATTTTTATAAGAAATTATTTGTCCATATTTTGAGAGTGGCTGAATTATTTCCCATTTTGGTGTGGTGAATGCTCCTAACTGAATAGCTGTTTTATATTTTGCCAGCATCGCATCACGAGATTGAACGCCTAAAGATTGAACATTCATATTCTGTGTACTAGAAAGTGATTGTGCAGTATTTACTTGTGATGGTTTTTGTTGTTGTTGGATTTCATTCTTTGGTTTTTGAGGAACTACAATCAATTCATTTGTTTTTTGGATTGGTTCTTTTACTATTTCATTTGCTGCAGAATTTTCATCAATTGCAGTTATTTCCTCTTTCTTCTGTAGTTCTTTAATTGGAATTATATTTTTCGTTACTTCAGTCGTTTTACTATCATTTTCTAAAACTTCTTCTAAGTCAACCACTTTAAATGTATTCAAATCTAATTTTTTAATGATGCCACCTGATGAGTAGGTTAATGTGTGGTCATTCAGCAACCCAGGATTTGATTCATTATATGACGTATTAATATTTTTTCCTAAATTTTTTGGTTTGCTCCAGGTTCCTTTGCTGTATTCAGCTGTATACAAATCCAATCCGCCAAAAGAGCCTGGAAAAGCTGCCACAAAAAATATTTTTTTAGTGCCTTCATTATCTAATAATGCAGGTTGTCCAACTTTATAAGTACCCAACAAGTTTTTATTAAGCGTAAATGAAACCCATTGTTTGTCTTTCCAGGTGGCGTGCAACACTTCAAACATCAATATCTCTTCAATAGATTTTATTTGTTCGGGTACTTTGTATGCAGGTACTTCATCCGTGTATAATTCAAATGTTATTTCCTGCAGGTAAGAATAATCATTGTGTAAAAGGAAAGAAGAAAACATCTTTCCATTAAAAGAAAACAGTATGGCAATGGTAATTATTATTTTTTTCATAAGACTTTAACTTTCAAAATGAGTAAAACAAAAGTGGTATTTTATACCGCTATAATAACGCAAAGTTTTCCACACTATTGCATTATAATATAGAGCTGTACCGATAGTGCCATTTGGTCAACTTCAACTGTATATAAGAGAATAAATGTGATTTTATTTATTTGCATTAACAAATTATTTAGCATTACAAGATTCCATTGAATAAGCTTATTTTTGCACCATGGAAAACATTAGAAATTTCTGTATTATAGCACATATTGACCATGGCAAAAGCACACTGGCTGATAGATTATTACAATTAACCAATACTGTATCCGATAGAGATTTACAAGCACAAACATTGGATGATATGGATTTGGAGCGTGAACGTGGCATTACTATTAAAAGCCATGCTATTCAGATGGATTATGCGCATGATGGGAAAAACTATATTATAAACTTAATTGATACACCTGGTCACGTAGATTTTTCATACGAAGTTTCCCGTTCATTAGCCGCTTGCGAAGGCGCTCTTTTGTTAGTAGATGCTACACAAGGAATACAAGCGCAAACGATTTCTAATTTATATCTGGCTATTGAAAACGGGTTGGAAATTATTCCTATCGTAAATAAGATAGATATGGATGGTGCTATGGTGGATGAAGTAAAAGATCAGATTGTAGATTTGATTGGATGCAAACACGATGAAATATTAGAAGCCAGTGGAAAAACCGGATTAGGTGTAGATTTAATTTTGCCTGAAGTTATAAAAAGAATTCCTGCGCCTAAAGGCAGTGAAACTGCACCTTTACAGGCACTCATTTTTGATTCTGTTTTTAATCAATTCAGAGGTGTGATTGCTTACTTCCGAATTTTTAATGGAACACTTAAAAAAGGTGATAAAGTGAAATTTGTGAATGCTGCTAAAGAATATATTGCAGATGAAGTAGGCATTTTAAGAATGACACCTGAGCCACGTGCTGAAGTAAAAGCTGGTGATGTTGGCTATATCATTACTGGAATAAAAGTATCGAAAGAAATAAAAGTAGGTGATACGATTACGCATGTTAACAGACCTTGTGAAGATACGGTAAGAGGATTTGAGGATGTGAAACCGATGGTGTTTGCTGGAATTTATCCGATAGACAATGACGATTTTGAAGAGCTCCGTGATTCATTAGAAAAGCTACAGCTGAACGATGCGTCATTGGTGTGGGAACCTGAAACTTCTTTAGCATTAGGCTTTGGTTTTCGATGTGGTTTTTTAGGATTGCTGCATTTAGAAATCATTCAGGAAAGACTCGAGCGTGAGTATGATATGACTATTATCACTACTGTACCAAACGTTACTTATTTTGCTTTCACTAAACAAGGAGAAAAATTAACGATTAATAATCCTTCGGATTTGCCTGACCCTACTTTTATAGATTATGTGGAAGAGCCTTATATAAAAGCACAAGTAATTACCAAGCCTGAATATGTAGGTGGCATTTTGAAATTGTGTATGGACAAGCGTGCTAATTTTAAAAACCAGGTGTACTTATCTCCTTCAAAAATTGAGTTGCAATTTGAAATGCCGTTAGCAGAAATAGTTTTTGATTTTTATGATCAATTGAAATCAATTTCCAAAGGGTATGCAAGTTTTGATTATCACATGCATGATTTTAGAGAGAGTGATTTAGTAAAATTAGATATTAAATTAAATGGTGATAATGTGGATGCATTTTCTGCATTAATACACCGTAGTAAAGCCTATCATTTTGGTAGCCGACTGTGCGAAAAGTTAAAAGACCTGATTCCACGTCAGCAATTTGTGATTGCCATACAAGCTGCTATAGGCGCTAAGATTATTGCACGCGAAACTATTTCTGCGATGCGAAAAGACGTGACCGCAAAATGTTATGGTGGTGATATTTCGCGTAAACGTAAACTCTTAGAAAAACAAAAGAAAGGTAAAAAGCGTATGCGCCAGGTTGGCAACGTAGAAGTTCCGCAGGAAGCATTTATGGCTGTGCTGAAGTTGAATGATTA
>JANNVS010000115.1:0-5612 GCA_031414515.1 Sphingobacteriales bacterium
TAAATTTTCCATTGCTGAAATGGTTAATCGCGCAGAAACACCACTTTTTTCATCCACAAATTCACTTTCACGTGCAGCAAAGGCTATATGTTCTACCAAATCTTTTATCAATTCAGGAATGATTACTTTTTCTTTTTGTTCATTAGATAAAAGTGCTTCTTGTGCTGTAATTGCTTTTGAATCTTCTATTGTTTTTGGATAATGCGTTAGGATTTGCGATTCAATTCTGTCTTTCAACGGTGTTACTATAGAACCACGATTGGTATAATCTTCTGGATTTGCTGTAAACACAAATTGTATGTCTAACGGAAATCGCAATTTAAATCCTCGAATTTGCAAATCACCTTCTTCTAATAAATTAAATAAAGCAACTTGTATTCGTGCTTGCAAATCTGGCAATTCATTAATCACAAAAATGCTTCGATTGCAACGTGGAATTAAACCAAAATGCAATACACGTTCATCAGCATAGTTTAGTTTTTGAGTCGCTGCTTTTATAGGATCTACATCACCAATTAAATCGGCAACTGTTACATCTGGAGTTGCTAATTTTTCACCAAAGCGTTCAGAACGATGAATCCAGTCTATTGGAGTTTCATCGCCTAACTCAGCAATCAGATTTTTTGCATACACTGATAAAGGTTGCAATGGGTCATCGAGTATTTCACTGCCTTTTACAATAGGAATATATTCATCTAATAGATTTACCATTTGACGTGCTATCCTAGTTTTTGCCTGGCCACGCAAGCCAAGCAACAAAATATTGTGTTTAGAAAGTATTGCACGTTCTACATCAGGAATAACAGTTGAATCAAACCCAATTATTCCATTAAAAGTAGATTGTTTTGTTTTTAATTTTTCTATCAAATTATCTCTTAATTCCTGTTTAATAGATTTGGATTGATAATCAGATTTTTTGAGCTGAGCAAGTGTTGTGATATTCTTCATATTAATAGAATACAGATTTTGATAATTTATTATGAATTATTTTATGGAATTATAACTATGATGCTTTCCCCAATTAAATATCTTTTCAAAAAATGGAAGCCATTTATCATTTTTAATAAGTTCTAATAGATAGACTTCGTGTTCTTTTTCTTTCAAGCCCATTTCTATTAAAATAGCATCGTGTTTTGTGATATTTAGTTGATTGAAATAATTTTTCATAACAAAATACTCATTCACATTTCCGCTTTCTAATCTGCCTGCAAAATATATTGGAATAAAAAAACCTAATACATGACAGGAAAGAGAAATTATTTTTCCGATAAAAAAATATTTAATCTCATACCAGTTAGATGCTTTAATTTGATACTCATGCATAAGTTTTAATACTTCTGCACGATGTTCCCATTCGTCATCTTCAATTCTTTTAATAGCAATTTTTATTTGCGGTGATTTTACAGCTGCTGCATTTCCCTGATAGGCAAAGGATGCAGCACGTTCGGCAGAATAGGCAGTTTGAAGTAAATTTATTAGCTCTAGTTGTAATTTCATACACAATTATTTTATCTAACTCTTCTTTTTTTATTTCGTTCGTAATCTTCAAAAATAAAATCACCTAATCCATCTAAGCTTGTATAAAATGCTTTTCCTTTATTTATTTCTGTGAACTCGTGTACATATTGTTGTAAATATTCATCTTGTGCAATCATAAAAGTAGTAATAGGAATTTTCAGTCTTCTGCACTGTGCTGCATAGTTATAACATTTATTTATAATTTTTCTATCCAGACCAAAACTGTTTTTATAATACGTCAATCCTTCCTTTAAACAAGTTGGTTTTCCGTCTGTAATCATAAAAATATGTTTATTGGAATTTTTTCTTCTACGAAGGATATCCATAGCCAACTCTAAACCTGCAACTGTGTTTGTATGATAAGGACCGACTTGTAAATACGGTAAATCCTTTACTTGTATTTGCCAGGCATCATTTCCAAACACTATTACATCCAAAGTGTCTTTTGGATAGCGTGTCATAATTAACTCGCTTAATGCCATTGCTACTTTTTTTGCTGGTGTAATTCTGTCTTCACCATACAAAATCATAGAATGTGAAATATCTATCATCAATACAGTAGATGTTTGTGCCTGAAATTCCTGTTCCATTACTTCCAAATCACTTTCCTGCAATAAAAATTCTTCAGATGAATTATTGATTTGAGCATTACGCAAAGATTCTGTCATTAATATTTGTTCTGGTTTATCGCCAAACTGATAAGGACGAATGTTCCCTGTGGGCTCATCTCCATTTCCTCCAAAGTTAGATTTATGACTACCACGTCTTGATTTTTTCATCTTACCAAAAATTTCTTCCAGCGATTTCTGGCGTATCGTTTTTTCCATTTTAGAAGTCATTTTCAATGCTTCAGTTCCTGGTTTTCCTTGTTCTAAATATCCTTTATCCATTAAATCACGGATAAAATCTCCGATACCATATTCGTTATTAGAAAGTTTATATTGTTTATCTAAGTCTGTCAGCCATTCCAGTGCTTCACGTGCATCACCTGAAGTGTAGGTTAGTAATTGCCTCATTATAGTAAACAACTTTTCAAAATCAGCTACATTTTGATCTAGAATTGGAATGTATTTAGTAAATCGATTGCCGAGCATTCAATTAATTGTTAAATGTTAGAATTATAGAATTTATGAATTTAGATAAATATATTTTAAAAAACAGTTTTCGTTGATTTTAGTTGTAATTTTGTTCAGTTAATATATTTTAATAAAATAAACAAATTTTAGTTCGTATTTGTTAAACTTAGAGATAAAATGAAATTGTTATTTACTTTACTTATTTCACTCATAACTAGCCAACTTTTTGCTGTTGATTTTATGCATGATATTGGAATTGGATTTTGGTCTAAACTCAGAAATACCAATAATGGACAACCTACCAGTTATGGACCATATTTGCAATATATGCCTCGTTTAAATATTCCTATAAAAAATAAAATGTCTATTTCAGTAGCATCACCATTAGGTTTTGGTGCGCGGTTTGACCCTACAGAAGGTAATTTTTTTCAAATGCAAATTCCTGCAACTGTTTTATTTAATGTTGGTCATGCTGCTTTTAAAAAAGAAGACCATTACAATGTAGGTGGTTATTTTGGGACTGGATTTAATTATATTTTAAGCGCATCAGAAACTATCACAGAAAGTGATTATGGAATAATTTCTTTAGCTGGTTTACGTTTTTATACACATCATCATAGTTTAGGAATACAAGCCACTTTTACGCATGATTTTAAATTTAAAAATAATTTTATTGGTGCAGGTTTATTTTATACGTTCGGTTATTTTGAATAAATAAATCTTCAAGTTTTAAAAATATTGAAGATTCATAAAGTATAGTGGAGTTTAACCTGATATATATTTTTATTTCTTCAGAACTTTTACACTATATGAACCCGTATTTCCTTTATCAAATACTGTTTCATAAATGGATACGTATATAGTTCCTTCATCAGCGGAGATAGCTTCATATTTGGAACCAGCTTGTTTCATTTGACCGTACTCTCCAATTTTATAAACAACAGAGCCATATTTTGTTTCCATATCATCTGTGTAAGCACCGTCTTTTGTTCCAGTTATATAACCATCAGGTCCATAAGTTCCACCTGATAGACTCTTTAATACTATTTTTCCTATTGCAGCAATCACAAACTTATCTCCTATTTTTACTTTTACACCAGTATTCAACCAACCTTTAGTATTGTCATTTCCTGATATATGAAAACTTGCTTTTAATTTGTAATTACCATCTGTATCTATTAATACATCTTCAATTGGTGAAATATCTAAGCTTTCAATTTTTTCACGTTTAAGAGTTAGGTTGCCATATTCTGCTTGTATAGTAATATCACCAAAAGCGATAGAACCCTCTATATAGTTGGAGCCGTCAAAAGTGACTGCATCATCCACACTTTGTCCTGAAGTTATGTCTGCTTTTTTATATAGTTCGTCCATCAATTGTTCAATTGTATAATTTTCTCTATCACAAATTTTATAAAAAGGATTCTGTGTAAAAGTAATTATTGTAGAAAGAATTGGAGTTCCGAAGGCAATTACTCTTTCATAAACTATTTTTGCTTCTGTATCATTTGTTAGCAGCTGAAGCTTATTTAAATCTGGCAATACCGCGCCATCTTTTGTATGGTCAGACAAAATACCAAATTTTAAATTAGTTACCTTTTCTATTGGAATTGATAAACTGCCATATGGTGTTATCACCGTAATCTTAGGAAGTGAGGTTTTGCCTGTAACTACATCACCATTTTTCAATCTTACGGTTAACTGTACATTTGATGCATAACTACTTGAGTACATTAACAATACCAAAGCGAAAAAAAAGAAGCTACGTTTTTGCATATTTTTTGATTTAGAAACAAAAATAAAATTACAGAAAATACAACTAGAATACTAGCAAATTATTGTTAGAAAATTTACACTTAACAAAAAATAAGAGAACACAATTAATATTTGATAGTCACTTCACAGTTATCACAAGTAGCTAATTCTAAATAAGGAGGAATATCTGCCGCGGAAAGGTGTATGAATTTTTTAATGATTTCGCCTTTATGTACTAAAAAAATACCAGGCATTTGAAAGGTGTCGACTCCATCCGGACTGCCAATAAATGCTCCTTTTGTAATCCATAAATAAATTCCACGTATCCAAATTTTAAGACCTAGAATCTGTGAAAGTGTACCTCGTTTCAATTGGAATCCTTTATATAACATAGATTCTGGGTCGGATACAGTATTCAGATTTTGTAAATTATACTTTTTTAATTCTTCTTTTGCTTTTTTCTCATTGTGCATATGAACCAAGACTATTTTTGTTCCCTTAGATTCAATATCAGGTCTTAATTTATTTATAAACCATAATGTTTCTTTACAGAAAGTACAACCAAAATGGCGAAGAAAAACAAGCATGACGGGTTGTTTATTAGATAAATCTCTTAAGCTATCATGTTCATTTGTTTCATAAAAGTCTAATAACTCAGAAACCTCTAATCCATTTAAATGAATCATTTCATTATCTAATAAATATTGATGACGATATGCATTATACAAAATGACTAAAAAAGGAAGAAGCCAAAAAATATGGTTAGATAGTACCATATTGAAAACAATGAATGGTTCTTCTCCTATTAAATAAAAATATGTAAATCCAATTGTTACACATAATTTTGTAACAAAACCCATTAATACTACTCGCCAATGACGCAATGGATTAGAAGCTGCCATTAAAAAGCCTGTTCCAAAAATAATTTCATACAGTCCTATAAACTGCCATAACTGTGTATAATTTGGATGAGGCAGTGAGCCTAAATCAAACCAAAAAAAAGGAAAAAAGACAACAGAAAAACCCCAGAGAATGTGATATATTGCTGCAACATAAAGTACGGCACTAAACCATGTAGTATTTTTTGAGTAAACAATATTCATGAATTCATATTCAACGTATAACCAACAAATAGAAAAAAAGTTCAAGCATCTACTTTAAAAATCTATTTTTCTAATGTTCTTAATGAAAAATCCATATTTAGTTGGTAAATACCAAAAGAAGTAAACCCAAGTTCTGTTAAACTTTCGAGTTGTTTTTTCG
>JANNVS010000116.1:0-7626 GCA_031414515.1 Sphingobacteriales bacterium
TGCCAATTATTTTTCCAGCATTCATTAATTCTTGTTTGCGAATACGAGGCAAATTTTCTCTGCCTATTTTTTCATCAGTCAATTCTAAATTATAGTATGCTTCGGATAGAGTAGAATATTTATATCCACCTTCGCCATTGGTAATTACGCATTGGTCAGCAATGCCATGTAATTCTTTTGTAACTTTATAGATAGTGCCAGCAAATCCGGTCTCATCATCCGGATGAGCAGTAACAATTAGTATTTTTAGAGTTGAATCTATTTTAGCACATAAAGAAAAATGTACTATGTAAAATAGAAATAATAGTAGTTTATTTTTCATTGTATATTTTTAAATAATGTATTTTGTCTTTAATAATTAATCTTATTTAAATTAAATGAATAGTAAATCTACTAAAATCAACTTAACAAATGAGGAATAAATGAGTAAAAAAATAGTAATATAAAATGTAATTTTGATTAAAATGAAAATAGCTTTAAAGCATTATTCTTTATTTTCATTTTTTATTTTGTTCCAAATCATTATTTGATTCGAGAATATTTTTGCAAAACCTTTAACATCATCCGCTGTCCAGGCATTATTCATTTCACCATAACTTCCAAACTTGCTATTCATTAAATCATGAGGTGATTCTATGCCAATTAATTCAAAATGATATGGTTTTAATTTAATGAATACCTTTCCAGATACATTTTCTTGTGTGTTACTTAGGAATGCTTCCAAATCTCGCATTAATGGTTCGTAGAATAAGCCTTCGTGTAAATTATTACCGTAAACATTGCTTAGTTGGTCTTTCCAAAAAAGCTGTTGTTTTGTCAAGGTATGTTTTTCCAATAAATGATGTGTTTTAATAATTATCATTGGTGCTGCTGCTTCAAATCCTACACGACCTTTGATTCCTATTATGGTATCGCCTACATGAATATCTCTGCCAATAGCATATGCAGAAGCAATTTTATTTAATTCGATAATTATTTCAGTTGAATGATTGTATTCTTTATTGTTTAATGCAACTAATTCACCTTTTTCAAACTCTAATACGCATTCTGTTTCATTCAAACTCACATCTAATTGTGACGGATACGCACTTTCAGGTAACGTATATCTTGATGTTAATGTTTCATTGCCACCAATGCTTGTTCCCCATATTCCTTGATTGATTGAGTATGCAGCTTTTTTAGCATCTATCACCACACCTTGTTTTTTTAGATAGTCTATTTCGTCTTCTCGTGATATTTTATTGTCTCTAATTGGTGTTATGATAGTTACATCTGGTATTAATATATTAAACACCATATCAAAACGAACTTGATCGTTGCCAGCACCAGTACTGCCATGTGCAATATATGATGCACCAATTTCTTTTGCATACTCTGCAACAGCAATCGCCTGAAATACACGTTCTGCACTAACTGATAAAGGATAGGTATTATTTTTTAGCACATTACCGAAGATTAAATATTTTATACATTTCTCGTAATATTCTTTCACCACATTTCGTACTACAAATTCTTTTACGCCTAATTCTTTTGCTCGACTTTCAATATCACTTAATTGTCCATCGTTAAAGCCACCAGTATTTACTGTAATAGCGAATACATCCAGCCCTTTTTCTTCGGTCAGGTATTTTACACAATACGAAGTATCTAATCCACCACTGTATGCTAAAACTACTTTATTATTCATATTTTACTTTTTATTAGCTTTACTTTTTCCAGCTGTTTTTAATACTTTAATTCGTTGGGCTTTTGGAGTTTTTAATTTAGCAGGAATTTTCTTTTCTACTTTTTTTAATTTTGCAAATCCTTTTTTCTTTTCGTCTTTTGGATCAAAGAGCATACCAGTACACAAACAGTTTTTTCTATTTGTTCTTGTCAGCACATCATAATTGATGCAACTTTTACAGCCACTCCAAAACGCATCGTCCTGCGTGAGTTCAGAAAATGTAACAGGCTTATATCCTAAATCTGAATTTAGTTTCATAACAGCTAAACTTGTTGTAATTCCAAATATTTTTGCTGCTGGAAATTTATTACGAGTATAATTTAAAACAAATTTCTTTATTTTTTTTGCCAAACCATGATGACGATATTCTTCTTTCACAATTAATCCGGAATTTGCAACATAATTTTTGCCTTCCCAAGTTTCTATATAGCAGAAACCGGCAATCTGATTATCTTCCGTTGTAGCAATAATAGCTTTTTCCTGTAAAATCTTTTCTTTGATGTATTCCGGGTCACGCTTGGCAATCCCAGTACCACGTTTTTTAGCTGATTCTTCGTACAATTTGCATAATTCTCCTGCAAAGCCTAGATGATTGTCTGTGGCAATCTGTACAATGAAATTTTTTTGCGTTTTTTTCAATTTTCATTATATGTTAAATACTTAAAAACTATCCTAACAAAATTATATAGCAAAATGTAAATTGAATGTTATGTTTTGCAAGTTGAATGTATTTTAATTTAATATGTCGAATTGCATATTTAATTTCTGACATTTCAATATAGTTTATAATGTAATAAAATTAAATTACTAACTTTGGCACACAAATATAAAATATGAATAGTTTTTTTGCTTTTGTAGTCCACTGGAATATACGTCCAGAGATTTTTATGATTACCGATAATTTTGGAATAAGATGGTATAGTTTATTATATGGTTCCGCTTTTTTTCTTGGATATAATATTTTATTTTGGGAATTTAAAAAGGAAAATAAGAATACAGAAGGTGCTGACCAGTTATTAATGTATATGTTTTTTGCAGTATTAATTGGTGCTAGACTAGGACATGTTTTCTTTTATCAATGGGATTATTATAGTCAACACCTATTAGAGATAGTTCAAATCTGGAAAGGTGGACTGGCTAGTCATGGTGCGGCCATTGCTATCACAATTGCTTTAATTTTATATAAACGACAACATCCTGAATATAGCTTTTTATGGATAATAGATAGAGTGGCAATCCCAACCGCAATAGGAGGTTCATTTATTCGATTTGGAAATTTTTTTAATTCTGAAATTGTAGGTGATTATACAGATGGAAGTTGGGGTGTTATATTTGATAGAAATAGAGATGATATCACTGGATTATTTGACACGTTGCCTCGTGTGCCTATTCAATTGTTTGAAGGATTTCTGTATGTTTTGATATTTATAGTAATAATGACTATATATATTCGGTCTAAATATAAGCCAAGAGAAGGTAGTTTAATGGCTATCTTTTTGTTTATGATGTTTGCAGGACGTTTCTTTTTAGAATATTGGAAAGTAGATGTTAATCCACTAACTATGTTTGGAGTGACACTTACACATGGACAATGGTTGAGTTTTCCGTTTATTGCAATCTCCTTTTTTATTTATTATCTTTCAAGTAGAAGTAAGCAAGAAGTGGTTAAATGATTGAGATATTTTACAACTAATATATTGATTAAGATTTCTCAATTTTTTCTGAAAAACAAGTGCCTTTATTTGACTTTTGTAGAATCTTCTTTAAAGTTTAAGCTAATAGAATTTATGCAATAACGCATTCCTGTCTTATCTATTGGTCCATCATCAAAAATATGTCCGAGGTGAGAATGGCATTTTTTACATAACACTTCGATGCGTGACATTCCATGACTATTATCTTCACGAGTTTCTACTGCTGAATTTCCTGCAATGTCATAAAAAGCAGGCCAACCACAACCACTATGATACTTTGTTTCTGAGGTAAATAATAAATTGTCACAGGCTTTACAATAATAGTTTCCATCTGCTTTTATGTCAGTATATTTTCCAGTATAAGCTCTCTCAGTACCAGCCTCACGTAATACATTATACTCTTCATCGGTTAATATTTTTTTCCATTCTTCTTCGGTTTTATTTACAGTTGAGATATCCATATTAGTTTTTTTCTTAGTTTCTTCCAAATTATTTTTATTTGATACAGTTTTATTTGTTTGGCATTTTGAACTAGTTAATCCAAAGCTAATTAGAAGAAACAAAATTAAATTATTTTTTTTCATGAACATATTATTTAATTTAAACGATTTTCTGAATAAAAAGTTTTATAACTATATTCGTAGAATGAAGTTTCAACCTTACAGATACGGGCTAGTTTTAACATTATTTTTGATTTCTAGTTTATTATTTGGTAAAGAGCGAGAATTAAAAGTTCCGTATTTATCTTCTTTCTCAAAAATTAGTCTTTTAACTGTTGGAAGAGCTGACCATGAAGTTTACCAGAATTTTGGACATACAGCTATTCGAGTAAAGGATTCTATATTAGGATGGGATTTGGTATACAACTATGGAACATTTAATTTTGGCGAACCTGACTTTTTAAAGAAATTTATAAAAGGTAAATTAATGTATTATGAATCGATTGATATTTTTTCTGACTTTGTACAAATGTACAGAGATGAAAACCGTTGGATTCAAGAACAAGAATTAAATCTTTCATTATCACAAAGACAATTGTTATTTGAAAGATTGACGATAAATGCTCGTGAAGAAAATAAATATTATAAGTATGATTTTCTATTTGATAATTGTTCTACAAGACCACGAAATATTCTACTATCTTTATTTAAAACTAAACAATTTAAACAAGATAAAGACGATGATGCTACTTTTCGATATTTAATTGATAGAAATGTTACAAATGAATGGCTCGATTTAGGCATGGATTTATTAATAGGTATCCCAACTGATATAAAATCTAATTTTGGCCGTACTTTCTTGCCCGATGAATTAATGCAACTATGTGACAGTGCAATAGTAGATGGCAAGCCACTTGTTATCAGCAATAAAATTATTTTAAATTCTGTTCCGGAATATATGCCTAAAGATTGGGTATCACCTGGGTTAGTTTTTTGGATGTTATTTTTTATTATTTTACTTGCACAAGTAAAATTGACTTTATTTTCCAGATATAAAATTATTCCAGTGTTATTCTTTTGTATTTTAGGATTATTAGGATGGTTGTTCTTATTTATGTGGTTTTGTACAGATCATCTTTCTACTAAATGGAACCTGAATGTATTGTGGGCATTGCCAATAAATATTCCTTTTTTCTTATTTGCTTTTAAAAAGGAATTGCCTAGGTTTTTACTTATTTACGTGAAAATTTATAGAATAATCTTACTTTCTTTATTGATAGGTTGGTGGGTAAATCCACAGACGTTTCATAGTTCTGTAATACCATTAATATTAATTGGTATACTATTTACATCTTTATTTTTGCCAGTACCAACAAAAGAAGATTTTAAGAAAAGATTATTTGGATAGGAGTCTTAGAAGTCAGCACTTAATAATAATTCTAAATCAGTGAATTTTAAATCAAATTTTGTAGCAATAAATTCTTTTATCAGAGCTCCTTTATATAAATATGCACCTTGCCTTAACCCTTCATCATATTTCAATAAGTTTTCAATACTTCCTGCATTTGCTGCATTTTTTAAAATAGGTGATAATATATTACTTAGTGCATAGCTTGCTGTTCTGGAGACATTAGAGGCTATATTGGGAACACAATAGTGTATTACGCCATGTTTGGTGTAAATAGGTTCGTTGTGATTCGTTACTTTAGATGTCTCAAAACATCCGCCTTGATCTATGGAAACATCAATTATTATGGAATCTTTTTTCATAGAACGTACCATGTCTTCAGTAACAACTCTCTGTGTTTTTCCGTTTGTTGGTTTTAGTGCACCTATAACAACATGTGCTCGTGATATATTTTTGGCTAAATTAATAGGATCAATAACAGAAGTATAAATTTTACTTCCTAAATCTTTTTGTAAGCGAGATAAACGGTATATATTATCATCGAATACTTGTACGGAAGCACCTAATGCCAATGCTGCTTTTGCTGCAGATTCACCGACTGTACCAGCACCTAAAATCATTACTTTTGCTGGAGGCTGTCCTGCAATTCCACCTAATAGAATACCTTTTCCATATTCATTGCTTAAGTAACGAGCTGCTGTCATGATAGCATAATTTCCTGCAATTTCACTCATACTTCGCATAAATGGATACGTTCCATAATCACCTCTTACATATTCAAAAGCTATAGCAGTAATGCGTTTCTCCATCATGCATTTAATCATATTTTTAGTTTGATTTGGAAGCAAAATAGGTGAGAAGATAACTTGATTCGTGTGTAATAAACTAATTTCACTAGGATTTATTGGGCCTGATTTTAAGATAGTATCTGCTTTAAAAACATCTTCTTTGGTGAAAACGACATCAGCACCAGCTTCCATATATTCATTATTAGAAAAGTTGGAATTTTCACCAGCATCTTTTTCAACAGAAATTCGAAAGCCGTAATTTACTAAAGCCGCTACAGAATTGGGTGTCAATGGAATTCTTTTTTCCTGATAGTCGGTTTCTTTAGGGATTCCTATAAATAAAGATTTTTTACTGTTACCAATTTCCGCCAGAACTTCTTTAGTATAAAGTGAATATTCTGATTTTATTTTACCTAGCATAGATTCCATAACATTTATTTATATACATAAAGTAGCATTAGTTTCTGCATTTTCCATTTAACTATTTAATGCTTTCTACAATCTCAATCGTTCTACTTTCATCCTCTAATTTACGTATAAATATATTAATATGTTTATCAGGAATAATACTTTTAAAATTATCTGGCCATTCAATAAAACAAAGATTTCCTGAATAGAGGTATTCTTCTAGTCCAATATTTAGTGCTTCTTCTATTGAATTCAAGCGATATAAATCAATATGGTAAATAATCCCATTTGGATAATGATACTCATTAATAATTGGATAGGTTGGTGAAGAAATAGAATCTGATACGTGTAGTGTTTTGCAAATTTTTTTTATTAAAGTCGTTTTGCCAGCACCTAAGTTTCCATAAAAACAGAAGACAGAATTTTTTTCTGATAGATTAATAATTTCTTGGGAAATTGATTCTAGTTCATCAATGTTTTTAATAGTAAAATTCATTATTAGAAATTCATTTTAAAAAATGATTTGATTTCATTCTAGATTTATTTACTTTCAAAAACAGCAAAAGGAACAATCATTTCTTCAATAGAAACACCGCCATGCTGAAATGTATTTCGATAAAAATTTACAAAGTGATTATAGTTATTTGGATAACAGAAATAATAATCTTCTTTTGCAAATACATAGGAAGAACTAAGATTTGATTTTGGTAATAATGCTTCTTCTGGATTTTTTACAAAGAAGACTTCTTTCTCATTAAAATTTAGATTTCTGCCTGTTTTATAGCGTAGATTTGTTGTGGTAGCTTTATCGCCAATTATTTTTGATGGATTTTGAACTCGCATAGTACCATGATCAGATGTAATAATAATACGCACATTCTTTTCTTTTAATTTTTGGATAGCATTAAATAATGGAGAATGGTCAAACCAAGACAAGGTTAATGAACGATATGCAGCTTCATCGCTTGCTAATTCTTTCAATACTTCCATTTCCGTTCGCGCATGAGAAAGCATATCAACAAAATTGTAGACTATAACATTGAAATCATTATTCATCAAATTCAAGATTGTATCTTCTAATTCTTTTCCACTTTTATGGCTGGTGATCTTTGTATAGCTTGTTTTTAAATTTATATCATTTCGTTTAAATTGTTCATTTAAG
>JANNVS010000117.1:0-1839 GCA_031414515.1 Sphingobacteriales bacterium
AAATAAGAAGATAGAACATAAAGCAAAGTGAAATTTTAAAAATAATTTATATATATTATTGTTTTACAAGTTTAATCCTTTCTTGTAGTCCTTCATTATCTTGAATAGATATTATATATGATGCAGATGGAAGAGTGTTGAAATTATACTCTATTGTATTAAGCCCTATTGTAATATTGATTTGAGAAGTTTGAATTAATTGCCCCAAAATATCAAAAATATCAAATCAATATTACAATAGGGCTTAATACTATAGAGTATAATTTCAATACTCTTCCATCTGCATCATATATATTATCTATTCAAGATAATGAAGGACGACAACAAAGGATAAAGCTTGTAAAACAATAATATATATAAATTATTTTTTAAAATTTCACTTTGCTTTATGTTCTATCTTCTTATTTAATAATTTTTTTCGTTTCTTTTGTAGATATTTTATGTAATTTTATTCTCACAATTTAATTTCAGATTTTTTTTTCATTTTTGCAATAAAAATTTTATTTGATGAAATTCATTATCCGCTTCTTAATAAAAATTGCAGCAGTAATCTTTTTATGTTTTGCATTGCCAAAACTTAATATTAATATCGAATATCAAAATGATATACTCATTGCAGTAAAAGTAGCATTAGTGCTTTCGTTATTAAATTCATTTCTAAAACCTGTTTTAAAAATAATCTCTCTTCCAATTAATTGTTTAACACTCGGTTTGTTTTCTCTTGTTCTAACAGCAGCTATGGTGAGATTAACCTCTCATTTCGTTGTAGGATTTAATATAAATGGTTGGTTTAATGCCCTAATTTTTGGATTAGCTTTCTCATTTATAACTTCTGCAATAGAAAAATTCATTGTTGATAAGGATTAGCCTGCAATAATTTCTGATTTATTAAAATACTACTGACATTCTTTCTGCTTTTAGAAAGTATAATCTACATTTTGTCACTCGCATGCTTTTTGCAAGGATAAGTGTATATGTTTATCGTATTCTATTTTAAATAATCCATTAAATATCAAAATGAACCCAAATAATTATACAATCAAATCTCAGGAAGCTATTGCTGGTGCTCAACAAATTGCTTTTGATTCTAAACACTCTTCTTTGGATACTTTCCATTTACTTAAATCAATCTTTGATACCGATCAGGATGTTACACCGTATTTATTAAAAAAAATAAATGCAGATATAAAAAAGATTAAATCAGAGTTAGAATTAATCCTGCAAAAACAATCTATCGTTTCTGGTGATAGTATGCAGTATCCATCACAGGCATTATCTCAAACTTTATTGAAGGCAAATTCGTATTTGAAAGAATTTAATGATGAGTATGTTTCTATAGAACATTTGTTATTAGCTTTATTAAGTACCAATGACATAACGACGGAATTGCTTAAAAAAAATAAAGTAACAGAAGCAAATTTAAAACAAGCAATTAAAGAACTTAGAAAAGGACAAACGGTGAACAATCCAAGTGCAGATACAACTTACAATTCATTGGATAAATATGCTAAGAATCTAAATGAATTAGCGCAATCCAATAAACTTGACCCAGTGATTGGTCGTGATGAAGAAATCCGACGTGTATTACATATTTTATCACGACGAACAAAAAACAATCCAATTCTAGTAGGAGAACCTGGCGTTGGTAAAACAGCTATTGCAGAAGGTATAGCTCATCGAATTATTTCTGGTGATATACCAGAAAACTTAAAATCTAAAATTATTTATTCGTTGGATATGGGTGCACTTATTGCAGGTGCGAAATACAAAGGCGAATTTGAAGAAAGATTGAAAGCAGTTATAAAAGAAGTTACAACGTCTGATGGTCAAATCATTTTA
>JANNVS010000118.1:0-1783 GCA_031414515.1 Sphingobacteriales bacterium
TCATCTGGAAATACTATGCTTAGTGCTACGTTTTATTCACCTAGCCAGCAGTACTATACCAACCCAATAACAGGTGCGTATATGTATGGTAGTAAAGTGATAAGCAGGAATGATTATGTAAACAGGACAGCAGATGGCAGAACAAAGGTTACTTATAATTGGAATTATTCTTATGAAAAGAAAAAAGATAGTGAGATAAAATATAACGAAACTTGGGAATTGGAATCAATTGAGACTAGTAATAATTTTGAATCAGTTGATTTTGGTTTAACATCGGCAGGAACTATAGCTGATTTATTTAATTTTTCTGGTGAATTTGTGTGGGCAACCACAAAAGCAGTAGGTAATGAGTTTGTAGTTACAAGTAAATTTATCAGGGGAACTGTTGTTATTGGTGGGATAATTACATTAGCAACTGCAGGAAACGAGTATATAAATGGTGAATTTAATACACATTCTGTTGTTGATTTAACCGTTGCTGGCGGTTTGTTAATTGCTGGTGGTGCAGCTGCCTTCTTCGCGACAGCTACTGCATTACCTGTAATAGTAATAGGTTTAGCTGCTACGGGTTTAGTATATAATATGGCATCATTTATGGGTGGTAGTAAGTGGATGGACAAAAATTTGACAATTCCGAGTTTAGGATTGAATTCTAATTGGGGAAGTAAATGGGCATACCCAAAATCTAATAAAAAAATACCATGATAGTATATGATTATATTGTTGCACTATTATTTGCCTTTGGAAAAATACAAGGACCAAGAACGATAATAGCAATGACAGCGATAATGGCATTCTTTATGCCATTTATAGTTTTTCCATTATTTTTTAATATTCTGCATTGGCTTAATATAAATTATTATATTAATGGTTTTTGGATGCCTATTATTGGAGGTGTCGTTATTTATTTTAGTTACGATATATTTTTAAAGATAAATTTCAATAGAATTGATAGAATAGAATTAATACGAACTAAAATTCCTGGGAGTTTATCATTGGTTTTTCTTATAAGTACTTGGATATGTATAGTGTTATTTTTTGTTTATAACTTAAAAAATATTATTGGATTACCACAATAACCCAAACTGGCGCAAGTATGCACTGCAACCCACAACTGGCGCAAGTATGCGGCGAGGTAATAAGCGAGGCGTACTTGTGCGGAAGTAATAAAGAAGTTCTTTTTAATAGTTTCATTTGTACAACGCCCGAACTGGCGCAAGTATGCAGCAAAGCAATAAGCGTGGTGTACTTGTGCGGAATTAAGTAAGTAGTTCTTTGAAGATAGTTTTTACAACGCACAAGTACGCAGCCGCACAAAGCTAAGCGGCATACTTGCGCGAGTTGGGGGAAATATTAATTAATTATATAAATATATGCATATGAAAAAGATAATTTTAATAATCGTACCATTTACAATAGGAGTTATTATTGGAATATTATTCCAAAATAAAAACAAGATAGTTCAATGTGATAAATCGAATACTAACCTAGTCTCAAAAGCTGAAAAAAATTATTTATATAATACAAAGCTTTCCAAGGAAAAGTTAATTGATTCATTAATTAAATACGGAGATACTATTTTATATCATAAAATAAGAGGGAATTATGACACATCAATGATTGATTTTTTAGGCATTGCAATGATAATAGCAAATAAATACAATTATACTAGTGCTTACGAGGATGTATTTGAATCTCTTCATTCTGTATTGAAATCAGGCAAGTATTATGAAACCCAATTCAATTATTCAAATTATGATGATAAAACAAAAAAAATGGCACA
>JANNVS010000119.1:0-12326 GCA_031414515.1 Sphingobacteriales bacterium
ATTAAAAACCCAGGAATTAGTGATCCACCGCCACCGCCACCACCTGGCGATCCAACTACACCACAAGGATCATCAAATTGGTATATTTGGGCATTAATTGCATTCTTAGCAATCTTGGCAACATTATTATGGAATGTAACATCTAAATTAGATAAAGCTGTAAGAGAAAAAGAAGGTGAGGTTGTTGAAGATATTTCCTTAGATAAAAAGATTTTCAATAAAAAAACTTTTAAAGTATTGTTGCTTATAGGTTCTATACTTTTGGTATTTAATATATTTAATGGAGCTATTGATTTAGGACGTTCTCAAGGATACGAGCCAGATCAGCCAATCAAATTTTCACATGCATTACACGTTGGACAAAATAAAATTGAATGTCAGTATTGCCACTCAAGTGTAGAGAAAAGTAAACATGCTAGTATTCCTGGAACACAAATCTGTATGAATTGTCACAAATATGTGCAGCAAGGACCGAAATACGGAAAAGATGAGATAGCTAAAATCTATAATTATGCAGGTTGGGATGCCAACAAACAAAAATTTACAGAAGCACCTAAAAATATTGAATGGGTGAAAATTCATAACCTACCTGACCATGTTTATTTTAATCACTCACAGCATGTAAAAGTTGGTGGTATCAAATGTCAAACCTGTCACGGTAAAGTTGAAGAATATGAAGTGATGAAGCAGTTTGCACCATTATCCATGGGTTGGTGTATCAACTGTCACAGACAAACAGAAGTAAAATTTGCTGAAAATAAATATTATTCAGTTTTCCAGAAATATCAGGATGAATTGAAAAAAGGAACTAAAGCAAAAGTTACCGTGGCTGATATTGGCGGAACAGAATGTGCAAAATGTCACTATTAATATTATAGAACTCTAGTAACCTTTATATATAATGAGTAACAAAAAATATTGGACGAGCTTAGATGAGTTAAATCAAACTCCTCTTTATAAAGAACAAGCTGCTAAAGAATTCAATTTTAAGATAGATGAAAATCCTGCTGATGAAAACGCAGGTACAAATCGTCGAGATTTCTTAAAAGCGATGGGCTTTAGTGTATCTGTAGCTGCATTGGCATCTGCTTGTAAGATTTCTACACATAAAGCAATTCCTTTTACATTTGATACCAGAAAAGCAGTTTCAGAAGTGGTTCCTGGTGTCGCAGATTATTTTGCTACTACTTTCTATGATGGAAATGATTGTATAAATATTTTAGTTAAAACACGCGAAGGTCGCCCAATTAAAATTGAAGGCAATACAGATTCACCGTTTACATTAGGTGGTACGAATGCTAGAGCTCAGGCTTCTGTTTTGAGTTTGTATGATGTAACAAGATTGGCAACTCCGACTATAAAAAATAAAAAATCAGATTGGAAAGCGGTTGATGTTGAGATAACTGATAAATTAAACTCAATTGCAAAAATTGGTGGCAAAATAGCTTTAGTAACAGGAACAGTTTCATCTGCTATTACTAAAAAAGCAATTGAAAAATTTGTAGCAAAATATGCAACCACAACCGTTGTAAGCTATGATGCAATCTCAAGTTATGCAACTAGAAAAGCAAATCAGATTAGCTTGGGTTCTTCGATTATCCCGACTATAAATTATGATAAGGCAGATGTAATTGTTGGATTTAATTCAGATTTTTTAGGAACAGGAATATCTTCAATAGAAAATACTAAAAAATATATAGCCAATAGGATACCAACTAAAGAGAATCCAAAAATGTCTCGTCATCATCAGTTTCAATCAACAATGACAATTACTGGTGCTAGTGCTGATTATCGATATCCAATTAATCCTTCAGAAGAAAAACAAGCATTAATTAATTTATTAGCAGCAGTTGGAGGTTCAATTAGTGGCAAAAAAGCACTATCAGGTAAAGATGCAAATGCTGGAATTGAAAAAGTTGCAAACGATTTAAAATCTAACAAAGGAAAATCAATTGTTGTTTCTGGAACAAATGATATAGATATACAATTATTAACAAATGCAATAAATGGAGTTCTTGGAAATTATGGTAGTGTTATTGATACTTCAAATTCATACAATTTAAAATCAGGAAATGATGAGTCATTAGCCTCATTAGCAAATGATTTAAATGCTGGAACATATAAAGCGATTATTTTTTTAGGAACAAATCCAGTTTATAACACACAGTATTCAGAAATATTTAAAGAAGCAATTAAAAAAGCAGATTTATCTGTTTCTACAGCAGACAGACCTGATGAAACTGCACAGTTTTGTCAATATGTTTGTCCTGATTCACATTATTTAGAATCTTGGGATATTATCACACCAAAAGCAGGATTTTATAGTTTCCTACAACCAACAATTTCAAATTTATTTGATACACGCCAGACAGCAGAATCATTAATGGTCTGGTCTGGTGATACAAGTCCAATTGCACAATTCGTTCAGAGTGAAGTAGCATCAATAACAGGTGGAAATTACCAATCAGCAATACAGGCTGGTTTTTTCGGTAATATTTTAGCTGGTAGTGGTTCAAGTGCTAATATTGCAGCATCAATTGCTGGTGTAAAAACTGAAATTGTTGCTGCAAAAGGAATGGAAGTCATCTTTTACGAAAAAGTTGCATTAGGTGATGGAAGTTATGCAAATAACCCATTTTTACAAGAAATGCCAGACCCAGTAGCAAAAGTTACTTGGGACAACTATGTATGTATTCCTTACTCTTATGCAAAATCAAAAGGAATAGACGCACAACCAGCAGATAAAAATGTTCCAATAGCAAAAGTAACTATTAATGGAAAATCAATAGAATTGCCAGTATTGGTACAGTTCGGTCAGGCTGCAAATACATTAGCTATTGCAATTGGTTATGGTCGTGAAAAGGCAGGTAGAGCAGGAGATATGGTTGGTAAAAATGTATATCCATTTATAAAATCAACAAATGGGATAACTTCTTATTCTACAGATGGAGCGACTATAGAGTTAACTGGAAAAATGTATGAATTAGCTTTAAACCAAACCTATCATACTTTAATGGAAGATAATAGTCTTCCATTGAGAGAGAAAAAATACAGAGGTTCTATACTTAAAGAAACAACATTAGCAGAATATAAGAAGAATGAACATGCAGGTAATGAAGACAGAGAGAAAATAAAAGAAGAATTCAGTCACTCATTATATGACGGCTATAAACCAAATGATTACAAACAAGGACATCATTGGGGAATGGTCGTAGATTTAAATGCTTGTATTGGTTGTGGCTCATGCGTCGTTTCATGTAGTGTTGAGAATAATGTACCTGTTGTTGGAAAACGTCAGGTTTATCGTTCTCAAGAAATGCATTGGATGCGAATTGATCGATATTACAACGGAAATCCAGACAATCCAGATGTTTCCTTTCAACCAATGATGTGTCAGCATTGTAACAACGCACCTTGTGAAAATGTATGTCCTGTGAATGCGACAAATCACAGTTCAGAAGGTTTGAATCAAATGGCATATAACAGATGTATTGGAACAAGATATTGTGCAAATAACTGTCCATATAAGGTTCGTCGTTTCAATTGGTTGGATTATCAGGCAGTAGATAGTTTTGGTAAATTTAATGATGGAAAGCGTTCTTTCACAGACACAGAAGCACAATCCTATATGTTTGAAGATTTAACTAGAATGGTCTTAAATCCAGATGTGGTTACACGTTCTCGTGGTGTTATTGAAAAATGTTCATTCTGCGTTCAACGCATTCAGGAAGGAAAATTAAATGCCAAAAAGGAAGGTCGACCTTTAAAAGACGGTGAAGTGAAATCTGCTTGTCAAACGGCATGTCCAACAAATGCTATTACTTTTGGTGACCAAAACAATAAAGAAAGTGCCGTATCAAAAACATTTGAAAACAGTGGTAGAAATTACTATGTTTTGGAAGAACAACATTTCCTTTCTGCAGTAGGCTATCAAGTAAAAGTTAGAAACAAAGACGAAGAACCGGCAGAATTTTTTATTGATAAACCGGGTGTTTAATAATTAATAAAAGTAGTAAAGTAAGATATAATGGCAAGTCATTTTGAATCACCACTACGCGAACCGCTAATATTCGGTAATAAAACGTATAAACAAATTACGATTGATATCGTTAAACCGACTACAGGAAAAGTACAACCTAAATGGCTGTTTTGGACTTTAGTTTCTGCCGCATTTGCAGGCTTGTTTGTTTTTTGTATTACATGGGAAGTTTGTTTTGGTATTGGTACATGGGGTGCCAATAAAACTGTTGGATGGGCTTGGGATATCACAAACTTTGTTTGGTGGATTGGTATTGGTCACGCAGGAACATTAATTTCAGCAATTTTATTATTATTTCGACAAAAATGGCGTACTGGTGTAAACCGTGCTGCAGAAGCAATGACTATTTTTGCTGTAATATGTGCAGGTCAGTTTCCTATTTTCCATATGGGTAGGGTTTGGGATGCTTTCTTTATTTTCCCGTACCCAAATACAAGAGGACCTCTTTGGGTGAATTTCACTTCACCTTTATTATGGGATGTATTTGCAATATCTACATATTTTACTGTTTCCTTGTTGTTTTGGTATACCGGTTTAGTTCCAGATTTTGGAACCGTACGTGACCAATCTAAAACTTCTGGAAGATGGAAATTTTATAATTTTTTGAGCTTTGGATGGGTTGGTAGTGCTAAACATTGGGAACGATGGGAATCTCTTTCTTTGATTTTAGCAGGTTTATCTACACCATTAGTATTATCTGTTCACACAATAGTATCGTTTGACTTCGCAACATCAATTGTTCCGGGTTGGCATACAACTATAATGCCACCATATTTTGTTGCGGGCGCAATTTTCTCGGGATTTGCAATGGTCTTAACACTTATGTTGGTTGCTCGTCATGTAATGAATTTACAGGAATACATTACTTTAGCACATATTGAATCTATGAATAAGGTAATGCTATTGACTGGTACTATGGTTGGTATTGCATATCTTACCGAGTTGTTTACCGCATGGTATTCTGGAAATATATACGAAAGTTATGCATTTGCTAATAGAGCTTTTGGTCCATATTGGTGGGCTTATTGGGCAATGATGTTTTGTAATTTAGTATCTCCACAAGTTTTTTGGTTTAGAAAATTAAGAAGAAATATTGCTGTTACTTTTGTGATGTCAATATTGATTAATATAGGTATGTGGTTTGAGCGTTTTGTAATTATCGTAATTTCTTTGCATAGAGATTACTTACCTTCAAGTTGGGTATATTACTCACCAACTTGGGTTGAGATTGGTATTTTCGTAGGAACAATTGGATTGTTTATGACCTTATTTTTATTATTCTGCAGATTTTTCCCAGCAATTGCAATTGCTGAAGTAAAAGCTATTTTAAAAGTTTCGGGAAATCAATACAGACAAAAACAATTAGAAGAAGTAAAAAATCAGGAAGTATATAAAAACACATCTGTAGAGGCAGGAACTTGGGATTAAAATAAAATAAAATTTATAGTATATAGTAAAAGTCTACTACTTATTACTTACTACTTAATACTAAAAAATATGAGCGATACAAAAAAATATCTAGTTGGAATGTTCGACGATGACGACGTACTGGTACACGCCGTTAAAGATGTACGAAATGCTGGTTACGAAATAACGGATGCATTTACACCTTTTCCAGTACATGGTTTAGAACATGCAATGGGTTTAGAACCAACACGTATTCATACTGCAGGCTTCTTTTTTGGAGCAACAGGCTTTACTGTAGCTTTCAGTATGATTATGTTTATCAATAAATTTAACTATCCAACAGATTTCGGAGGAAAACCTGATTTTGGATTTTTAGCTTATGTTCCAATAATATTTGAACATACTGTATTGTTTTCTGCAATTGGTATGACTGTTTCTTTTTATTATTTATGTAAACTATGGCCTGGTAAAAAGCCAAAGATTATTGATGAAAGAACTACTGACCATCTTTTCGCTTTAACATTTGAATTAGATAGTTCTAAAGATGCAAAATATATTGACTCAGTTTCTGAATTATTAAAAAAAGAAGGTGCAATTGAAGTTTATCAAAAAGAAGTATAACATCATGTCGAAAAAATATCAAATTATATTTATCGTATTAGTGCTGGGTTTTACATCTTGCATACGAAATTCTAAAAAACCAGGCAGGCAGTATATGGCCGATATGGTAGATCCAGTTTCTTTCGAAGCAGGTTCTTCAAACCCAATTTTCAAAGATGGTAAAACAAACCACTTTGCTCCAGAAGGAAGTGTAGGTAAAGGTAAATATTTGTATCCTTTATCCGATTCAGATTATGAAAAATCTGCAACTCTTATTACTAATCCATATACATTTTTTAAAGACGAAATTGAAGGTCAAGGTAAAAATTTGTATACTGTGAATTGTGCTATTTGTCATGGTGATAAAGGAGATGGACAGGGTTACCTAGTTCAGATTAACAAGTTTCCACCACCACCGTCGTATCTAACTGAACCATTGTTGTCTTTAGCTGATGGAAAAAAATACCACACTTTAATGTATGGTAAAAATATGATGGGTTCATATGCGTCACAGTTGGATAATAGAGAAAGATGGTTGGTATTAAGTTACGTAAAATCGTTACAAAATGCTGGTAAACCTTCTTCGGCCAGCGCAATGATAACAGATTCAACTAAATCAAAATAATAAATTAAAATAGATTCTCGCAATGAATACATACGTTTTTGATTCGAGCACCAAGAAAAATATTTTTATTACCTTCGGAATAGGAGTGTTGATTTTTTTATTAGGTGTATATACTTTTGGAAATAAAGAAAGTAAAGAGCATCATAATAAAACACATGAAGTACAAAAGGTAGAAGCTAAAGCTACCTCATTAGAAGAAGCTGCAGAAGGACACGGACATGCTCAGCCTACCGTAAGAACAGCCATTATTGCAAATATTTATAATATTTTTTATTTTGGATTTTATATCGCTTTAGCTGCATTATTTTTCTTGGCAGCAACAAACATAGCCTGGGGTGGTTGGCAAATTCAAATACAAAAAATACCATTGGCAATGGCTTCTACTATAGGAGTTTTTTTAATTTTTTTATTAATTATGTTTCTATTCTTCAATCACGATATTTTTCATTGGACACATGAAGAATTATATATTAAAGGTGGAAAGGAATTTGACGAAACATTGAATACGAAACATGATTTCTTAAATATGAGAACATTTTGGATATTCTTTGTTATAATAGCAGGTTCTTGCTTGGCAATGACATACAAATGGTGGAATACATTGACAAAAATGGATACAAATCCTTCAAGACAATTATTTTCAAATAGTCGTGCTATAGCAGCAGTTACTATTGTGACGATTGCATTTGTTATTAATACATTTGCTACTTGGCTTTGGTCAATGTCAATTCAGCCACATTGGTATAGCACCATGTTTACTTGGAATACGATGGCAAGTGCAGTGGTAACGATGTTGTCTATTATTATCTTATTTATTCATTTCTTAAAGTCAAAAGGATATTTACCAAATGTGAATGAGAATCATAAACATGATGTTGCTAAATTAATGTTTGCAGTAAGTGTCTTTTGGTGTTATACTTGGTTTGCCCAATATATGTTGATTTGGTACGCAAATATCCCAGAAGAAACAGAATATTTTCGTTTAAGAAGAAATTTAGATAATTATGGAATTCTGTTTCATGGTGCGTTCGTCTTCAATTTTCTTTTACCGTTTTTTATATTAATGAAAAGAGAATCTAAAAGAAGTAAAAACGTGACAATTGTAGCTGCCATTATTATTATTTTAGGACAATTTGCTGCCTTCTTTTTAATGAACTGTCCGGCATTATTGCCTAAAGGCGGATTTGGATTAATTAGTTTTGGTTTGTTATTAATGATAGGTAGTTTCTTTGTTTTTTTAACATTAACAATGTTATCTAAAATAAAAGATTTAGCATCTACTACTCATCCATACGTAAATGAAAGTTATCATCATCATATTTAAAATTTAGTCAGACATGTCAATTATATTAGGCTTATTAACGTTAGTGTTGTTGTACATAGTAATTGTACAAATAAGCAAGGCGTCCGATTTAATCAAAACTTTGCGCACAGGAGACAAGGAAGAAGATTCATTTGGAAATGCTTCCATATTTTTATCTGTAATTGGATTTGCAATTCTTATTTATTCTATAGTGACTTGTTTTGTATACGCACCAACATTATTGCCAAAACCAGCTTCTGAACAAGGAGAATGGATTCAATGGCTAATAGACATAACTTTAATATTAACAGCTATTGTATTTGTCATTACACAGGCTTTACTATTTTGGTTTGTATATAAATATCATTACCGAAAAGATAGAAAAGCCTATTTCTTTGCTGATAATAATACATTAGAAGTTGCATGGACAGTTGTGCCTGCTATTGTACTCACATTTTTGATTGGATTTGGAATTCAGAAGTGGTTTAAAATATTTTCGCCAGCACCTAAAGAAGCCATTTTAATTGAAGCAACTGGAAAACAATATGCCTGGACAATTCGTTATACTGGTATGGATCATACAATGGGAAAAAGAGATTTTACTTTAGTAAATCCTGATAATGAATTAGGTATTAATTGGAATGATGCTGCAAGTCAAGATGATTTTTTGGCAGATGAAATAGTATTGCCAGTTAATGTACCTGTTTCCATAAATATTGGAGCACTAGACGTATTACATAATTTCTACTTACCAGAATTTAGATTAATGATGTCTGCTGTTCCAGGTGTGCCAACACACTTGTGGTTTAGACCAACAGTAACTACTGAAGAAATGAAGATTGAGACAAAAAATCCAAATTTTGAATATGTAGTGGCATGCAATAAACTATGTGGTTCAGGACACTATAATATGAAGAAGAAACTTAGAATAGTTACTCAAAAAGAATACGATAAATGGTTCAAAGAACAAAAATCATACTACTTAACTGTAGTGAAACCAACTATGGGAAATGATACATTGAAAACAGCAGTAAAGACTGAATTGGAAGATTCAAAAGCTAATCTCTAGATAATAATAATTAATTTAATAGCCTAACCCAAATATATGCAAACTACAACAACAATTGATCCGCATGTAAATGAACACGTTCTCAGTCATGAACATGGTGAAGTACACCATCATACAGAAACATTTATATCAAAATATATTTTTAGCTTAGACCATAAAACAATAGGTAAACAGTTTTTGTTTCTAGGAATGTTATGGGCAATTATTGGAGGCGGTATGTCTGTACTATTTCGGGTTCAATTAGGATGGCCAGATGAAACTTTCCCATTATTAGAAAAAGTTTTTGCATCATGGTTTACGGATGGCAAATTAAATCCAGAGGCATATTATGCATTAGTCACCATGCACGGAACTATTATGGTGTTTTTTGTATTGACGGCTAGCTTAAGCGGTACATTTGCAAACGTATTAATACCTTTACAAATTGGTGCCCGTGATATGGCTTCACCATTAATGAACGCATTATCTTTTTGGTTTTTCTTTACAGCAAGTTGTGTAATGTTTGCATCTTTATTTTTGCCAACAGGTGCTGCTTCTGCTGGTTGGACAATTTATCCACCATTAAGTGCTTTGCCACAAACATCTCCTGGTTCAGGAAATGGAATGACATTTTGGTTGATAGCCATGGTTTTATTTGTGGTGTCTACTTTAGTTGGTGGCTTAAATTATGTTTCTACTGTTTTAAATATGCGTACTAAAGGCATGACAATGTTTAGACTGCCACTTACTGTTTGGGCATTATTTTTCACAGCTATAATTGGTATTCTTTCTTTTCCTGTTTTAGTTTCTTGTGTTGTATTATTAATATTCGACAGAGGATTAGGAACGAGTTTCTATTTATCAAATATTGTAATAGGCGGAAAAGCATTAGCTTATGCAGGTGGTTCTCCAATCTTATTTCAACATTTATTTTGGTTCTTAGGACATCCTGAAGTTTATATTGTAATTCTGCCTGCAATGGGCATGGTATCAGAAATATTAGCAGTTCATTCACGCAAACCAATTTTTGGTTACAAAGCAATGATATTTTCCATTTTAGGAATCACAATATTAGGTTTTGTAGTTTGGGCACATCACATGTATTTATCGGGTATGAATCCGTTCTTAGGTTCTGTTTTTACATTGTTTACTTTATTAATTGCTATTCCATCTGCAGTTAAAGTATTTAATTGGATTACTACTTTATGGCGAGGAAATATAAGAGTAAATCCACCATCAATGTTCGCAGTTGGATTTGTATCTATGTTTATTTCAGGAGGTTTAACAGGTATCTGGTTGGGAAATTCAACAATTGACATTCAATTACATGATACATACTTTGTAGTTGCGCATTTTCATATAGTAATGGGAATTGCAGCATTCTTTGGCATGTATGCAGGTATTTATCATTGGTTTCCACGTATGTTTGGCAGAATGATGAATGATACAATGGGCTATATTCATTTTGCTATTACATTCATTGGTTCTTATTTAATATTCTGGCCTATGCACTTCATCGGCTTAGCAGGTGTACCAAGAAGATACTATTCTTTCAATGAAATTGAGGCATTTGCTCAATATTCAGATTTAAATAAAATGATTAGTGTTGCAGCTATCATTGTATTCTTAGGACAACTTTTGTTTTTAATAAACTTCGTTTGGAGTATTTACAAAGGAAGAAAATCAACGCAAAATCCATGGCAAGCAAATACATTGGAATGGACTTCTCCAATAGAAGGTATTCACGGAAACTGGGAAGGCGATTTGCCTACTGTACACCGTTGGCCATATGATTATAGCAGAAATCCTGATAGTGATGTCGATTTCATACCACAAACTATTCCTTTAACCGAAGAAGAAAAAAAAGATAAAATTCACCATTAATTATAAAAATATATTCTATTTAAGTGAATTCAGAAACTACATATATTGATAAACCATCATTTGGTAAATTAGCATCTCTAAAAATGAATGATATCATGGAGTTGACAAAATTCCGTTTATCATTCTTAGTCGTATTTTCTGCAGTTATGGCATATTTCTTGGCATTGCAAACATTCTCAATAGATTGGTTAAAGATTACATTCCTTTCTTTAGGCGGTTTCTTAGTCACAGCATCTTCTAATACTATTAATCAAATTATTGAAAAGGATACAGACAAGCTAATGGATAGAACTAAAAATCGACCATTGCCAGCAGGTAGAATGAAGCCTATGGAAGCTTACTTGATTGCTGGAATTACAGGCGTAATTGGAATATTTATTTTAGGCGTTCTATTTAATCCAATAAGTGGCTTATTAGGAGCGTTGGCACTAATCTCTTATGCATTTATATATACACCATTTAAAAAAATAAGTCCAATTGCTGTTTTTATAGGTGCAGTACCTGGTTCAATGCCATTGTTAATTGGCTGGACAGCAGCTACTGGTAATATTGGCTTAGGTGGAATCATATTATTTACGATTCAATTTTTTTGGCAAATACCACATTTCTGGTCCATTGCCTGGTTGTTAAATGACGATTATAAAAAAGCTGGATATCAATTATTACCAACAACCGAAGGAAAAAACAGAACTACAGCATTACAAAACATACCCTATCTTATATGTTTAATTGCCGTAAGCATTTTACCATATGTTTTTGGATTTACTGGCACAATTTCATTAACAATAACATTAATAGCTGGGTTGTCTTTTTTAATTCAAGGTATACAATTAGCAACCGATCTATCTGATAAGAGTGCTAGAAAATTGATGTTTGCATCTTTCTTTTATATACCTGTTGTATTCATTGCATTCGTTTTAGATAAATTATAAAATTGGAAACAATAGCAAAATATAAAATAAATAATCAAGGAGCACATCGTTTTACAATGTATTTGTTTCTTGTAACTACTTCAATGATATTTGCTGGATTTACTAGTGCTTTTTTAGTAAGAAAAGGTGGTGGTGGTGCATGGTCATCATTTGATATACCAGCTATTTTTAAAGTTTCTACCATCTTGATATTATTAAGTAGCGTGTTTCTTCAAGTAGCACACATCGCAAATAAAAGACAAAATAGATTAATAACTTCAGTAGGTTTGTTTTTTACATTAGTATTAGGTCTTTTGTTTTGTTTTTTTCAATTTGAAGGATGGAAAGAACTCAATGATGCAGGTGTTTATCTGTCATTCAATCCAAATCCGGCAGGACCTTATTTTTTAGTTATCACATTTATTCATGCACTGCATGTATCTGTAGCTATATTGTTTTTAATTATTGCATTCGTACAATCTGTTATCTTATTAAGAAGAAATAATAGT
>JANNVS010000120.1:0-25859 GCA_031414515.1 Sphingobacteriales bacterium
ATACACAGGAATATTTTCCAGTCTGCCTTCTGTATATAGCTTATCCAAGCGAAATAGCAATTCTTGTGTTCTGCCAACACTAAACGCAGGAATAATTAATTTTCCGCGTTTTGAAATGCACGTATCTTTTATTATTTGCAAAAAATGTTCGTCGCTTTCAGGTGTTTCTTCGTGTTTTTTTCCACCATAAGTAGATTCGCAAATCAAATAATCTAAGACAGGCATTGCTTTCGGATCTCTTAATATTGGTCGGTTATATCTGCCAATATCACCTGAAAAACCAAACATGATTTCTTTTCCATTTTCATTAATTTTTAGTGCTACACTTGCTGCTCCTAAAATATGTCCTGCGTCTGAAAATAAAACTTTAACCTCTTTATGAATTGAAAACCAATTATCATATTCTATCGTTCTAAAATAATGAAGACAATTTTTTGCATCGATTTGTGTGTATAAAGGTTTCTGTGGTTTTTTAGATCTTTTAGAGGCATATTTAGCATCACTTTCTTGGATATGTGCACTATCTAATAACATAATAGCAGCCAAATCGCGCGTTGCAGAAGTGCAGTAAATTTTTCCACGAAAACCATCTTTTACTAATTTAGGAATTCTACCACAATGGTCGATATGTGCATGCGATAAAACTAAGATATCAATATCTTCAGGTTTAAAAAACCATTTGCTGTTAAAATCCTCAAATTCATCTTCGTGACCTTGGTATAAACCGCAATCTAAAAGAATTTTGAAATCATTTTCAAGTGTTAATAAATGGCAACTTCCTGTAACTGTTTGTGCGGCACCGCAAATTTGTAGTTTCATGTATTAGTCGTAAGTCGTGAGTAATGAGTCGTAAGTTACTGATTATTTCATTTAATTTAAAAAAAATAACTTCTGAACATATAACCAAAAACTAATATCTTTCCTATATTTGATATCAATAAAATTACAACCATGTTACAAGATATTTTTAATGATGTGCAGGCAAAAATTCAACAGCAAATACAGGAGAAATTTGGATTGAGTGCTGACCAAACCACACAAAGCACTAATGTTTTATTAGAAAATTTTAAAAAGTTTTTTTCCGAAGATTTGATGGCTGGTGGAATGACTGGTCTGAAAGATTTAATGAGCAACGGAATTTCTGATATTAAGAATAATCCGACCTTGCAAAATTTGAGAGAAAATGTGTTGAATGATTTAGTAAATAAAGTCGGTTTAGCTGAAGATACGGCACAAAAAGTACGCGATTTTTCGTTGACAGAAGTTTTTGATGCATTTAAAAAAGAATTTATGGATGAAAACGGCAAGCCTGATTTTTCTAAAGTAATGAGTAAAATCAATATAGATGATTTTAAAGGAAAAGCACAAGAAATGATAAGCGGTTTAGGTATTGACTTAGGTAAGTTTTTTGGAAAGTGATCATGTATTGATTACTATAATATTTGCTCCAACAACTTCTTGTAAATTTTAAACCCGTCTTCAATTTCTTGTAAGTAAATAAATTCGTCTGCAGTATGCGAACGTTCTGATTTTCCAGGACCAATTTTTACACTTGGTATTTTTAATAAAGATTGGTCGGAAAGCGTAGAAGAACCAAACGTTTCCATATTTATCTTTTCCGCAGCTTTCACTATCAAATGTTCTTTATCTATTTGCGAAGGCTGCAAACGTGTAGAGCGCGCTTTAATATCAGCTTTCACATTGTCGCGTATAATTTCTAAAATCTGGTCGGTGCTGTACTCAGGAATCGTGCGCACATCAACGGTGTATTTACACACATCAGGAACCACATTGTGCTGTGTACCAGCATGAATCATACTTACAGTTAATTTTACAGGACCTAAAGTTGGATTTATCTTTTTAAATTGATAATTCTGAAACCATTGCACATCTACCATTGCTAAATAAATAGCATTCAAACCGTCGTTTCGTGCTGCATGACCAGCTTTTCCTTTTACTTCGGCATCCAATACCATCAAGCCTTTTTCTGCAATCGCCATTTTCATTTCGGTTGGTTCACCAACAATCGCAAACTCACAATCTGATGTCACACTTTCAATTTGTTCGATTCCATTTTTTCCGGAAATTTCTTCTTCAGATGTAGCTGCAAATATTATATTGTATTTTAAATCTTCGTTTTCATAAAAATGTAAAAATGTAGCGAGCAAAGAAATCAATGCAGCGCCAGCATCGTTGCTTCCTAAGCCGTATAACTTATTGTCTTCTACTTCTCCAATAAATGGATCTTTACTCCAACCACCTACTGGTTTTACTGTATCAATATGAGAATTGAGTAAAATAGTGGGTTTTAAGAAATTAAAGTTTTTATTTCTTGCCCATGTATTATTCAGCTTAGTTTCGAATGGAATTTTTTTTGATTTTAAGAATTTACGTAAAATTTCCGCTGCTTCATCTTCTTCTTTACTAAAAGATGAAACGCCAATTAATTTTTGCAGTAACTCAATAAATTGAACTTGTAATTCGTTCTGTGCTTTGGTCATCTTAGTCTTTAATAAATGTTGTGCCAAATGTAGCATTTTCGTTCACAATTGAAAGTACATCTTGCGCGTGACATAGTATAACTTTTTCCACACCGTTTTCCAACGCATGTATAATATTATCTATTTTAGGCAACATACCATCAGTAATGATTTGTTTTTCTTTGAGTTGTTCAATTTCTGACAATTTAAGAAGACTAATAAGACTTCTATCATTGTTAATATCTTTCAGTAATCCTTTTTTCTCAAAGCAATAATAAAAATACACTTTCTTAGCTTTAGATAATTCGATAGCCAATTCAGCAGCCATTGTGTCAGCATTGGTGTTTAGTAAATTCCCTTTTTTATCATGTGTAATTGGTGCAATAACTGGTGTGTAATTTTTTGCAAATAAATCAAAAATAAAATCTGTTTTTACATTGTCAATATCACCAACAAAACCATAATCTATTGTTGTATGAATGCGTTTGTGTGCTTCAATAATATTTGCGTCAGCACCAGTTAAACCAATTGCATTGCAATTGTTTGCTTGAAGTTTTGCGACTATTTTTTTATTAATCAAACCTGCATAAACCATCGTTACTATGTCAATTGTTTTTTCATCTGTAATTCTTCGGCCTTCTACTAATTTTGGTTCTATATTTAAGTCCATGCTGAGTTGTGTTGCCAGTTTTCCACCACCATGAATTAAAATTTTTGGCGATGGAATAGCAGCAAAATCAAACAAGAAATCAGCTAACGCTTTTTCATCGTCAATAATATTTCCACCAATTTTTATAACAACTATCGATTCCAATTTGTATATTTAAGTGATACTAAAGTACGTCTATGTTTAAGAAATTTCTATTTTTTGGTGTTATACTAAGTTCAATTTTATCTTGCGAAAAAGTAATATTGAACAAAACGTATTCAAAAATTACAACCGCACCTGGTCCTGAAGATATAGTTTTAGATAAAACGAACAACAGAATTCTAATTTCGTGTGACGAGCGACGAGAAGGAAAACCATTGCATGGCGAAATACAACAAATTAATATTGAAACAAATGAATGTAAGATTTTGCCTTTAGTGAATCTACCTTCAATTCCATTTCATCCACATGGTTTTGATTTGCAAGAAGTAAATGGCATCGAATATTTGTATATCATTAATCATTATAGAGATTCTACGAATACAAGTTCTGTTTTACAATTTAAAATCAATGCAGCAAATTTAGAGTTTGTGAATGAATATAAAAATTCATTACTGATTTCTCCAAATGATTTGACGGTGTTGTCAAATGGTAGTTTTTATTTTTCTAATGATAGAAATTCACCTGATATTTTAGAATTATTGACAAACCCAAATGCAGGTTCTGTTGGATATTGTGATGGAAATGACTCCTGGAAAAAGGCAGATAGTGCGATTGGCTTTCCGAATGGTTTATACAATGAAAATAATAAGTTATATTTGGCTACTTCAAGAAACCATGCATTGTTTACTTATGATATAGAAAATGATGGAATGCTTTCTAATAAATCAACGTTATCTACGATAAATGGCATGGATAATATTTTGGTAAATGGTGATGAATTGATTATTGCTGTGCATCCTGATGAAGTGAAGTTTGCTTTGTTGTCTTTTCTTCCTAAAACTTTGTCACCATCAAAGACGTATTCTATAAATAAACAGACTGGCAAAACGAAAGCTATCTTCTATGATGATGGCGCTTTAATCTCAGGTTCATCCACAGCATTAGTAGTTGGCAATAATTTATATTTATCACAAGTTTTTGATGGGTTTGTGTTAAAAGTTACAAATTTTGCGGAATATTGAATACTAAAAAATAATTCTAAACGTTAGAATAAGAAAACTATATGAAAATTTTATTTTTTTATGGAATTATCATTCTCACAATTCATATTTCTTTTTCTAAAGATATCATTAGAGAAACATCATTTAGTGAATATGAATTTCAAGCTAAAGAATGTAAATTAATTCAACATAATAAATCCAGAATTTTTGTTCAAGCATATAGTTTTTATTTAGATGGAAAACTATACGATGGACAAGTCAACCTAAAATACCGTGAATTTATTGATCAATTAGATATCATTTTGAATCATATTCCAATGAATTATACAGAAAATGATAAACATCATATATTGGAAAGTGGTGGCATGTTTGAATTAATGGCTTATGGAAACGGAAAATTATTATCGTTTGCACCTAATAAAAAGATACAAGTACAATTGGCAAGCAAATTTGATATAACTGGCGGTGAAACATTTATTTTAAACAGTCAAACTAAAAATTGGGAAAAGGAAACACCATTTGGAAAATTATCAGAATCCAATGGAAATCCAACAGATAATAAACAGGATTTGTGGGGCGACAATCGATGGCAAGATACCAATGGTGATATTTTTACTTCTGATGATTCTGAAATATTATGGAGAGCACAAATAGTAAAAGATGATGTTTTGCCTTATAGCTATGCAGAAGTTCGTAATCAATCTTTTAAAACAATTAATGTTGAAAAAATGCAGATGTATAATTGTGATAAAATTTTAAATGAAGAAACTATTCCAATAATTGCTGATTTTAAATTAGATGGATATAATCAAAAATTAAATTCAGAAATATTTGTAGTCTATAAAAACAGAAATGCAGTATTAAATTATTTGCCTTATCAGTTTGAAAAAGAATTTAAACTTTTACCAAATGAAGATTTTACTATTTTTTCGTTTTCTCAAGATGGAAAAATTACAGTTTTAGATAATCAATTCACTGCTAATTTTGATGTTAAATTGAATGCCAATAAGAAAGTGATTTTCCCAATGAAAGTTTTCTCTAAATCACCTACAACTAAAGTTGAATTAGCAAAGTTGACAGGATTATAATTGCATTTCAGAATTGAGATTTTGGATTTAAGAGTTATTATTTATGATAAGGTTTCTTTATATTTTAATTTTACCATTTTTTACACAATTATCTAAAGCTCAAAACTTACTTGTAGCAGATACATTTACTTATACCATCAATTTAGATTTAAATAAGAATTTATATTTGAAATCAGTTCCTGTTGAATTATTAAAAGGTTACTGTAGTGGAAGCTGGAATGCATATTATCCAAAACGCGAAATGAATCAATGTTTATTTGATGATTTTTTAAAACGATTCAATTACTATCAATTAGTTGTGACTTCAAACTTCAATTTCTGTTTTGAAGATTACTGTAGTAATAATTATTTTACCGACATGTACAAACTGTTTTCACGTAAGTTGAAATATAAAGAAGTTATTTATTTTGATAAACAACATTCAGTCATAAAAAGAGAAGTCTTATGGCTTCAGGTTTTTTATTCAGTTGAAGAATATGATGGTTGGAAACATTATGAAGGACCGATTTTCTGGATGTTAGAAATAAAAAAATCCGCTATTGGAATTACAGTTTACAATAAAGATATTCGTTTTGATGGATGGACTTTAGAAAAAGAATTTAACCATGCTGGATTTATTGTAAATGAAAATAAACAGAAAGATGATAAAAAGAAATTGCAAAAATTATTGCAGGTAGAAGAGTATTAATTATAAATATTCTTTAATTTCAATGTCCAATCTAATTTCATTTCTACAATTAAAGGAAAGTCTGAATCGTTCACATATGTTATTTGATAATCATTTCCATCACTTACTGTTCTGCAATTAAATTCATAAGATAAGTCATTTTTATATCCAAAACTTTGAGTATGTTCATAAGGATTACCAAAAACAGTAAGTATGTTATTTTTTTTATCAGTATAGATTTCCATTGAACCGTTTCCTTTAAAAGCATCATACATTTTTCTACTTAATACTATAAAACATTGATTAGTTATAATTATGTTCTCATTTGTAAAGTAATTAAAAATCTCAGTTGCATTGTCTATTTCATCTTTAGTGAAATTTAGAGTACCACTTCTATTTGCTGGAGCACTCATATGCCAATCAAAACTATAGTTATTTGAATTGTCTTTTACTGTAACCGTAAATTCAAAATTAGTGCCTAAATAATTTACATCATACACTAATTTTGTTCCTTTTTTTATAATCTCTTTTGGTATTACAGAAGATGTTGCTAAAAAACAAGAAAAGACTAAAGAAACAAACAGTAGAGTTTGTAAAATCTTTAACATATACTTTTATTATAATACTAGTAAGTTAGTAAATAATTATCAAACAGTCAAGTATAAATAGTATTTAATATAATGTATGCCTATTTATTTTTAAAATTTGCTATTTTCTTATCTGATTTTCTAAGATTACTTTTAAAACAGCTTGTGCTGCAAACTCACGATTTGAAGCTTGTTGTATAACTAAAGAGTAAGTAGAATCAAGTACTTCATCTGCTATTTCAACATTTCTGCGAGTTGGCAGACAATGCATAAATTTTGCATTGTTGGTTAATTGCATTTTTTTTTCACTAATCATCCAATCAGAATGTTCACCAATTATTTTACCATAATCTTCATAAGCACTCCAGTTTTTAGCATAAATAAAATCTGCATTTTCAAAAGCTTCATCTTGATTATATATTATAGTCGCATTGCCTGTAAATTTCTCATTCAGTTCATAAGCTTTAGGATGAGTAATGATAAATTCCACATCAGCGCTGTTCATCCATTCAGAAAATGAATTTGCTACACATTGTGGTAATGGTTTTATATGAGGTGCCCAACTCAGTACTACTTTTGGTTTTTGTTTTGTCGTATGTTCTCGAATAGTGATTAAATCTGTTAATGATTGCAATGGATGAATGGTTGCAGATTCCATATTTACAACTGGCACTTTTACATTTTCTAAAAACTTATTCAACACATATTCTGAGTAATCTTTTTCTCTATCTGTAAGAGTAGGAAAGGCGCGAATGCCAATAATATCTGCATATTCGCTAATTACTGCAGCACCTTCTTTGATATGTTCAGCTTTATCACCATTCATAATTGCACCATCTTCATATTCCATTTGCCAGCTATCTTGTGAAAGATTTAAGATGATAGTATTCATGCCTAAATTCTGAGCTGCTTTTTGTGTAGAGATTCTAGTACGTAGTGATGAATTTAAAAAGAGTAACACCATTGTTTTATTTTCGCCTAATCTATTATGCGCAAAACGATTTTGTTTCAATGCAATAGCTTGTTGTGCTAATTCTTCTGCATTATTTACATCGTGTATATTGAGAAAGTTTTTCATTTAGATACTTGCTTTAATTGCACTCATTAATAAATCTACTTCATTTTTTGTAATCGTTAAACTTGGCAACAAACGTAATGTATTTGGCTGATTTGAATTTCCAATAAAAATATGAAATTCATAAACTAATTTTTCACGCAGTTCTTTAATTGGAAAATCAAATTCAATTCCAATCATTAAACCTTTGCCACGTATTTCTTTTACATGTTGTAATTTCTTGCATTGTTCTACTAAATAGTTGCCAACTTCAATTGTATTTTCAATTAAATTCTCATTTTCCATTACTTCTAAAACAGCTAAACCTGCTGCGCAAGCCAAAGGTGCACCACCAAAGGTAGTACCTAACATGCCATATTTTGCTACTATTTTTGGATGAATCAAGATTCCTGCAATTGGAAAACCATTTCCCATTCCTTTTGCCATCGTAATAATATCAGGCTGTACATTTGCAAATTGGTGTGCGAAAAACTTTCCGCTTCTACCGTAACCGCATTGTATTTCATCTGCAATAAATAGCGCATTATGTTCATTGCATAATTTTTGAATAAGTTGAAGAAAAGAAATACTTGGTTCATAAATTCCATTCACACCTTGAATTGGTTCAATAATTACTGCACAAATTTCATTTTCTGAAAATGCTTTTTGTAAACTTTCTTCTTCATTAAAATCTATAAAGATAACGTGTGCATCATCATTTATTGGTGGTTTTATTTTTGGATTATCTGTAATGGCAACTGCACCAGAAGTTCTGCCATGAAATGCACCTTTGAATGCAATTACTTTTTTTCTATTGTTATGAAACGAAGCAACTTTGAGCGCATTTTCAACTGCTTCTGCGCCACTGTTACATAAGAATAATTGATAGTTATCATATCCAGAAAGTTGTCCTAATTTATTGGCTAATTGATGTTGGATTTCTATTTGAACAGAATTTGAATAGAATGATAATTTATGTAATTGTGCTTCGAGTTTATTTAAGTAATGTGGATGTGCATGTCCAATAGATATAACTGCGTGACCACCATAAAAATCTAGGTATTTGGTGTTTTCGTCATCATAAACATAACAACCTTCACCACGTACTAAGTTGATGTTGAATAATGGATATACGTTGAATAGTTTCATAAAAAAGTCGTGAGTCGTAAGTCGTGAGTAATATGTGTTTAATATGCAACAGATTTTAATTTCAATCCTTCGTTTTCATTAAAGCCAAACATCAAATTCATATTTTGAACGGCTTGTCCTGATGCGCCTTTTATTAAATTATCAATGACAGAAACAATCATCAATTTGTCATTGTGTTTTTCTAAATACAACAAGCATTTATTGGTATTTACTACTTGCTTTAAATCGATATTTTTTTCTGAGATATTAACGAATGCTGAATCTTTAAAGAAATTGTTATAAATAGTTTTTGCTTCTTCTAAAGTTCCTGTAAATCCTGTATAGATAGTTACTATAATGCCACGTGTGAAATTGCCACGATATGGTATAAAATTTATAGAATGATTGTATGAATGTTGCAATTGTAAAATGCTTTCAGCGATTTCATCCAAATGCTGATGTGTAAATGGTTTATAAACAGATAAATTATTATTGCGCCACGTAAAATCTGTTGTTTCACTTAAAGATGCGCCAGCTCCAGTTGAACCAGTAACTCCTGAAATATGAATATCAGATTGTAGTAGATTATGTTGTGCTAATGGTAACAATGCTAATTGTATTGCTGTAGCAAAGCAACCTGGATTTGCAATTTTTGTTGCTTCTTTTATTTTGGTTAAATTTAATTCTGGTAATCCATAAATAAAATTTTCAGCATTCTTATTTAAACGAAAGTCATTACTTAAATCTATGATTTTTGTAGTAGGTGAGAAGTTTGTTTTTTTTAAAAATTGTTTGGCTTCGCCATGTGGTAAACATAAAAAAATAACATCAACAGCAGTATTTATTTCGTTTGTGAAAACTAGATCTATATCACCAAACAGATCTGTATGTACATCGGTGATTTTATTGCCAGCTTGACTTCTGCTATAACAAAAATTAATTATTACACCTGGATGATGTAATAAAATACGAATTAGTTCACCACCTGTATATCCAGTTGCGCCTATTATGCCTATTTTTATCATATTCTAAGATAAATAAAAATGTCGGACTAAAAATCCGACATTACATAATCTTTACATTAAAAATAATCATACATATAATATGCACATATAATTATCGTTTTCCCATACCCATTCCTTGCATCCGTTTCATCATCACTTTCATCTGGTCGAACTGTTTAACAAATGCATTGACATCTTGTATCGTATTTCCGGAACCTTTCGCCAAACGTTCTCTGCGTTTACCGTTTATTAGATCTGGATTTCTTCGTTCTTCAACAGTCATTGAAAAGATAATAGCTTCAATTTTTTTGAAAGCATTATCATCAATATCGATATCTTTAACGGCTTTTCCAACACCAGGAATCATACCTAATAAATCTTTGATATTTCCCATTTTACGAATCTGATTGATTTGTTGCAGGAAATCCTCAAAATCAAATTGATTTTTAGATATTTTTTTGCTTAATCGTTGTGCTTCTTTTTCATCAAATTGTTCCTGTGCTTTTTCAACAAAAGAAACGATGTCACCCATTCCTAAAATACGTTGCGACATACGTTCTGGATAGAAAATATCCAATGTATCAATTAATTTCTCACCACGTGACACAAATTTGATTGGCTTATTTACTATATATTTAATAGATAGAGCTGCGCCACCACGAGTATCGCCATCTAATTTTGTTAAGACAACACCATCAAAATTTATTCTATCATTAAATGTTTTAGCTGTGTTTACTGCATCCTGACCAGTCATTGAATCCACAACAAACAAGGTTTCCTGAGGTTGAATAGCTTGTTTTACGTTGTAAATTTCATTCATCATTTCTTCATCAACAGCTAAACGACCTGCTGTGTCGATAATGACTACATTCTGACCTTTTTGTTTGGCATAAGAAATCGCGTTTTGAGCAATAGATACTGGATTTTTATTTTCAATTTCTGCATAAACTTCTACTCCAATTTGTTCTCCTAATATTTTTAATTGTTCAACCGCTGCAGGACGATACACATCGCAGGCTACCAGCAATGGTGTTTTATTAAGTTTTGTTTTTACATGATTAGCTAATTTACCTGAAAATGTAGTTTTGCCTGATCCTTGTAATCCAGCAATTAAAATTACTGCAGGTGAACCTTTTATATTTATTTCAGTGGCTGTGCCACCCATAAGTTTTGTTAGTTCATCACTAACAATCTTTGTCATTAATTGTCCTGGAGCTAATGCTGTTAGTACATTTTGACCTAGTGCTTTGTCTTTTATGGTGTCTGTAAATTCTTTCGCAATTTTATAATTTACGTCAGCATCTACTAATGCTCTTCTAATATCCTTTACAGTAGCTGCAATATTTAATTCTGTCAGTTTTCCCTGACCTTTCAAATTTTTAAAGGCTACTTCGAGCTTATCTTGTAGGTTTTCAAACATAAATTCAAATTTGATAATTTGTAAATTAGCTAATTAGCTAATTGGTACATTGATAAATTATTCTTAATAATATGTCAGCCTTTGAACTTTGCCTAAATATTTAGCTAATCGAATTACTTGGCGTGTGTAGCCATATTCATTATCATACCAAACATATAACACAATAGATTTTTTATTTGGTGCAATTAAAGTTGCATGAGAATCTAAAATGGATGCATGTGAGTTTCCTATGCAATCTGATGATACTAATTCTTGTGAAGTAGAAAAATCAATTTGTTCTACCAAATTACCATATATAGCAGCTTGTCTAATAATATTATTTACTGCATCTATTGATTCTACTTCAGTTGATAAATTTAAATTCAATATAGCTAAAGAAACGTCCGGTGTTGGAACGCGTACAGCATTTCCTGTAAATTTACCAGACATCGAAGGCATTACTTTTGCGATGGCACTTGCAGCACCAGTTTCTGTGATAACCATATTCATTGGCGCAGAACGACCGCGACGGTAACTTTTATGATAGTTATCTAAGAGATTTTGATCATTTGTATATGAATGTACTGTTTCAACGTGTCCACTTTCTATACCTAATTTTTCTGCAATTACTTTTATTACTGGTGATATTGCATTCGTAGTACAAGAAGCAGCAGTAAATATATTTGTACTGTCAGGATTATACTCTAAATGATTAACACCATATACTATATTCGGTAAACTTCCTTTTCCAGGTGCAGTTAATAATATTTTTGCAATACCTTTTGCTTGTAAGTGTGTAGCTAATTTTTCTGCATCTCTAAAAATTCCAGAATTGTCAATCAATAATGCATCATTGATACCATAAGCAGTATAATCAATATCTGCTGGGTTATCTGAAACAATCATGTGTACTATATTTCCGTTTGCAATTAATGCTTTATTCGTATAGTCTTCTGTAATTACGCCACGAAATTTTCCATGCACTGAATCCTTTCGTAATAATGAGGATCTTTTTTTTATTTCTTCATCTGTGTTTTTGCCACGTGTTACTATAGCGCGTAATCTTAATTGATCGCCATTGCCATGTTGTTGAATCAGCTCACGTGCTGCCAATCTTCCAATTCTACCAAATCCAAATAAAACGACATCAACAGGCTTTATTACTCTTTTATTTTTTCCAATATAATTTTGAAGTTTTTCTGCGACAAAAGAATCGTAATTGCCATTGCCTTCTTCTAGCCATTCTTTGCCTAAAGTTGCTAAGTCAATTCTTGTTGGAGCAAGCTCTAATTTTAAAATAGACTTTGCTATTTCTACTAATATTTCGATAGATAATGGAATTGAAAGGTACTTTTTTGCAAACTCTTTATTGCTTAATACTTCTGTATATCTTGCATCTACAATATTTCTTCTTAATATGACTAATTCTACATTTTTATCTAACCAAAGTGTACCTGCAATATTAATGAGTTCTAGTGCGCTTTTTTCTTTAGAATTCCAGTTATTCATTTTATGTTTTGATTTGTTGTTTTTAGTAATTTGAATTAGATTCTAAACTATTTTCAAAATAACATACAAATATTAATTACCTAAGTAGTTTTTTAATAATTTACTTCGAGAAGTTGCTCTTAATTTATTAATAGCTTTGTCTTTTATTTGACGAACTCGCTCACGTGTTAATCCAAATTTTTCGCCTATATCTTCTAAGCTCATTGGGTGTTCAACACCTATTCCGAAATAATATTTTATTACGTCTTTTTGTCTGTCGGTTAAAGTTGATAAAGAACGTTCAATTTCTTTCCTTAAAGATTCTATGTATTCTAATTGCAAGTCTGTTCTAGGTGCAGATCTGTTTTCAAGTACATCTAAAAGTGAGTTTTCTTCGCCTTCTTGAAAGGGTGCATCTACAGACACATGACGAGCTGCAACACTCAATGTAGTTTCTACTTCTTCGCGTGTAATCTCTAACATTTCTGCTAATTCATCTGCCGATGGTTCACGTTCAAATTCTTGTTCTAAGTTTGAAAATGCTTTATTTATTTTATTTAAAGAACCCACTTTATTTAGTGGCAAACGTACAATACGAGATTGCTCTGCTAATGCTTGTAAAATTGATTGACGAATCCACCAAACGGCGTAAGAAATAAATTTAAATCCACGTGTCTCATCAAATCGTTGAGCAGCTTTTATTAATCCTAAATTTCCTTCATTGATTAAATCACTCAAGGTCAGTCCTTGATTTTGATATTGTTTTGCAACAGAGACAACAAATCGCAAATTGGCTTTTGTTAATCGTTCTAAAGCAATTTGATCACCGGCACGGATGCGCTGTGCTAAATCAACTTCTTCTTCTGGTGTTAAGAGGTCAACTTTTCCGATTTCTTGTAAATATTTTTCTAAGGATTGGCTTTCGCGGTTGGTAATGGATTTGGTAATCTTGAGCTGACGCATACTTTAGTTTGTTGGATAAATTTTTTTAAAGAGTGCAAAGATAATGATTTTCTATTTGAATGTCAATATCTTAACATTAGATTAACGTGAAACTTTTGTAATATAATGTCTATTTTAGCAAAGTAAAATTTTTCATGTTTAAGCGTGTCGACAGAGTAGTCCTTGGTAGTTTCATTGTTCCGTTAATCATCACTTTTGGATTAACATCATTTATTTTCATGATGCAGTTCTTGTGGAAATATATTGATGATATTGTAGGCAAAGGTTTGGAAACCAGTTTATTGCTTAAGCTCATCGGGTTATTTACATTAACTATTATTCCTATGGCTTTGCCATTGGCTGTTCTACTAGCTTCAACTATGGTGATTGGTACTTTAGGAGAAAATAATGAACTAACTGCATATAAAACTGGTGGTTTGTCATTATTAAGAACAATGGGTAGTTTAATAGTTTTCACTATCTTTTTATCATTTGGTGCTTTTTATTTTTCCAACAACATACTGCCAAAAGTGCATTTAAAATTTTATTCTTTATTATTTGATATTAGAAAACAAAAGCCTGCATTAGATATTAAAGAAGGTGTTTTTTATAGAGGTATTTCTGGTTTTGCGATTAAAGTTCATCATAAAGATGCAGATAATAAAACATTGTATGGCATAATGGTGTATGACCACTCACAAGGAAAAGGTAATGACAACGTAGTTTTAGCAGATAAAGGTGATGTTGCATTGAGTAATACTGGAGACCATTTGATTCTTACCTTGTACAATGGCAAACAATATCAGGATGTAAAAAAAAGAAATTCAACTCTTGAAGAAAATAAGTCTGAACAGACAATAATGGAATTTAAGCAATGGCGAAAAATTTTTGATTTAAGAGAATTTAAAATGATACGTACGGATCAATCATTGTTTAAGACACATTTTATCATGTTTAATGCTAGTCAGTTAATGTATGAAGCAGATTCTACCAGAAAAGATATTGAAAAACGATTAGATGAAATAAGGTTGAACAATTCATCTTATTTTTCTTCACAAAAGAAAATTCCCGATTCTATTTCTATTCTTTTGAAAACAATCCCAACTAAATTGGATATTAAAAATGTCTTTAAACGAAATATTACTCAAAATTGCTTAAGTATGAGTCAAAGTAATCTTCAAAGCCTAATTGGCTATACGCAGATGGCCATTACAGATTTGGATTTTAAGCAAACAAATTATGTCAATTATTATTGTGAATGGTATCGAAAATTTAGCTTATCGTTTGCTTGTTTGGTATTATTATTTGTTGGTTGTGCAATGGGTGCGATAGTACGAAAAGGTGGATTTGGCATGCCAATTTTAATAGCGGTTTTGTATTTTGTATTATTTCATGTTTTAAATGTGATTGGAGAAAAATTAGCTAAAGGCCTAATCATTCCACCATTTGCAGGTATGTGGCTAGCATCACTGGTATTATTGCCAATAGCTTTATTTTTAACATACAAGGCAAATAATGATTCAGTTGTATTTAGAGGTGAATGGTATGGAAATAGTTATCAAAGTTTGAAAAATAAATTTCTTATTTTTAGTAATAAAAATTTTAAAAATTGAGTTTTGTCATTTTGATATTGCTATTATTAATTCTGATGTATACTTACATCTTTTATCCAATGTTATTGCGTAAAAAGGCAATTGGCAAATCTATTGATTTTCAAACATATACCTTGCAAGATGAATTGCCTGAAGTTAATATCGTTATTCCTGTTTGTAATGAAGAAAAAGTAATAGAAGCAAAGCTCAACAGTATTTTTGAAACTACTTATCCAAAAGAAAAACTACATATATTTATTGGTTTAGATAATTGTACAGATGCTACTAAACAAATTATCGAAACTAAATTCGCTTTATCGAATATTCATTTAATAGAATTTATCGAACGACAAGGAAAACCGAACGTTCTGAACCAAATCATTAATGATAAAATTATGAATGATGAAAGCATCCTTATTTTAACAGATGCAAATGTGATTTTTACAAAACATACCATTCTTGAATTAGTCAACTATTTTAAAGATGAACAAATTGGTTTGGTAGATGCAAATATCCAACCTAAAGAAATAACGAATACTAATGAAAAAGATTACTGGAATTATGAAACCAAAATAAAACATAATGAAAGTTTAGTATATGGCATAATTCCTGGTCCATCCGGTGGTTGCTATGCTATACGTAGAAATTTATTTACGTCAATTCCAACTAATTTTTTGGTAGATGATTTTTATATTGGATTCCACATCATCACACAAAATTATAAATCCATTTTAAACACGAATGCCATTTGTTATGAAGATGTAGTGACAAATTGGAAACAGGAATTCTTGCGGAAAATAAGAATAGCAGCAGGAAATTTTCAAAACTTATTTTATTTTCAAAAATATCTTTTAAATCCGACTACTAAAATTGGATTTATATTTGTTTCACATAAAGTATTACGTTGGAAAACACCCATTTTATTATTGATTATTTACTATATATTACTGCTTGAGTTTACAATGTTTATTCTAATCGTAACCTTATTTTTACCAATAATTGATACACTTTTATTTATTTTTGATAAGGAATTTAAACCTTTACGTCGGTTTCATTATTTTATAATTATGAATATCGCTGTATTTATAGGTTTTATTAAATTTTTTAAAGGAATACAAACAAATGTCTGGCAACCAACAACAAGAATCTAACCGCATATTAGATACTATAGAATCGGCTATAGAAGCTGTGAAAAACGGGAAAATTGTTATCGTAGTAGATGATGAAGACCGAGAAAATGAAGGTGATTTTATCACTGCAGCTAGAAATGCAACACCTGAAATTATAAATTTTATGGCTACTCATGGTCGTGGTTTGATTTGCGCACCTTTGGTCGAAGACAGATGTGTTGAATTACAACTTGATTTAATGGTAAACTCTAATTCTTCTCATTACGAAACACCATTTACAGTTTCTGTTGATTTAATTGGTCATGGCTGTACTACTGGTATTTCTGCTTCTGACAGATCAAAAACAGTATTAGCATTAATAAATAAAAATACGCGTCCAGATGAGTTGGGAAAACCAGGACATATATTTCCTTTAAAAGCCAAGAAAGAAGGTGTATTGCGTAGAACAGGACATACTGAGGCTGCAATTGATTTGGCTCGTCTAGCTGGTTTTGAACCAGCAGGTTTATTGGTGGAAATTTTAAAAGAAGATGGTGAATGTGCCAGATTAAATGACCTTTTTCCGATTGCTGAAAAATTTGGAATGCCAATTATTTCTATTAAAGATTTAGTTGAATACAGATTACAGCATGATAGATTAATAGAAAGAATTGTTGAAGTTAAGATGCCAACAAAATATGGTGATTTCAGATTAATAGCATATAAACAATTATCGACAAATGAAGAACATTTTGCTTTAGTAAAAGGAGAATGGCAAAAGGACGATGCAGTGATGGTTCGTGTGCATTCATCTTGTATCACAGGCGATATCTTAGGTTCATTGCGTTGCGATTGTGGAGATCAATTGCACAATGCTATGAAAATGGTAGAAAATGAAGGAAAAGGTGTTATTCTTTATATGATGCAAGAAGGTAGAGGCATTGGTTTTATGAATAAATTAAAAGCATATAAGCTTCAGGAAGAAGGCTTAGACACAGTTGATGCAAATCTTGCTTTAGGTTTTAAAGCAGATCAACGAGATTTTGGTATTGGTGCACAAATATTGCGCGATTTAAATGTATCAAAAATGAAATTGATTACAAATAATCCTAAAAAGCGTGCAGCATTAAAAGGATATGGTTTAGAGATTGTAGAAAATGTTCCGATAGAAACGGTTCCTAATGAATTCAATCAGAAGTATCTCAATACTAAACGAGATAAAATGGGACACGAACTAAAGAATGAAATTATATAGGTTTATATTTTTTCAAATTTTAATTTTATTTCTAATCATTTATTATTTGTTGAATCAATCAACGGTATAAAAAGAATATTAGAATTCTTAGGATTATTTTCAATTATTATTTTTGCAGGTTTAGGTTTCCTTTTAAAAAGTTCTTTAAAATTGTCAAAATCTTTTTGGAATGAAATAGCACCACCAGTTTGAATTTTATCTTGATTAATAATGTTATAGTTTGCTGTTCGTGCATATGTTTTTAAACGAATTCTTCCGTCATTTGTAACCAAATATTCCAAAACAAAATCGCCAGCAATTGCAGTGTTATTGTTTGATTGACCTGGAATTCCACTGCTTGTTGAGTTATTTCCAAAGTTTACATTTCCACCAATTGTCAGGATTAATTTGCCACCTAAAATTTCCTGTTTATAGCTAAATCCAAAGTTTCTGGAATCTTTAGATTCTAAATCACTTAATAAAATATCCAATGATGCACCTTTAACGACGGAGCCTAAGCCTTTGGATAATATATTAGACAATTGCGACGATACCATCTGCGTAACTGTGTTAGATGCTCCGGTGAAACGCTGGTCGCTGGAGTTGTTTGTTGGGAAAAATGTATTGAATAATAACAAAGCAACTGCCTGATTATTCCGTTCATTTGGGTTGCTATTAATTTCATCTAATTTTCTGTTTAATTCATCTGATTGAGCAGAGATGGTTCCCAATGTTGGAGCAATCTTAAATCCAATGTCTGGATTTTTTAAAGTTCCTGTAATTAATAGATTTAGATCAATTGGAAACGTTCTGTTTTTCAATGCTGACGTGCTATCAAATAAATTTCGCACAGATGCTGCTCTTACATTATATAATGCAGTAATATCTAATTCAGCATCTTCGGGTTTTCCTAAAAAATTAATTTTGCTGCCGCTTCTTATATTAAATGTTTTGTTCAAAACACTTTGAAAACTAAAATCATATTTTCCTTCTATAAGATTATAAGTACCACTAATATTTAAATCACCTTTTTTATCTATCGTTAAATTCAGGTTTCCATCACCACGCGCCACAATTTTATCGTTTGTATTTTCATCTAAAATAATATTGGCTTCCACATCACGTGTTGCAACAATATTCATATTCAGATTTATACCGCTTATTTTTGATTTATATTCAACTTGCTTTTGTGGATTTTTAGGGTCGACGAAATTAATAAAACTATATCCTTTATCAGATGCTTTTACGGAAACAGGTAAATTAAAAACACTATTTTTCATAGTTTCAATACGTGTAATATTAATACTTAAGTCACTGAAATAACCATAAATATCAACATCGCCTTTTGCAAATATCACACCATAAAAATCCTGGTTATCATCATAGGTTGTATTCATAAAATTATAACCGCCTGGTGCATTCAGGTTTGCTTTCTCTACTTTCCAGTCTTTAAAACCATTGTGCAATAATTTTCCGGTAAGCAATGCCGTATTTCCATAATTATCGTACAAGGTTACATCGCCAAAATCAAAACCTTTAGGCGTTAGTTTTATTTCTTCATTTACTAATTTAAAAGTAGTACCTAACATGCGCAATTTTAATTCTGCTGTATCAATTATCTGTGCATCGCCGGTTAATACCGGTTTTTTCAAATCACCTGTAACATTGATTTGTCCTTTAATAAAGGCACGTGGCACTAGTAATTCTTTTTTCAATAAGGATTCCAGGAAACTCAAATTCAACCTTTCAATATCCGCATTGATATCTAATTTTTCTTTTCCTTTCACCTGCATATCATAAGTACCATCAAATGATAATTGATAATCTTTATCTTCAATGGTACCACCTGCTTCTACTATTTTTTTACCGTTTCTGCCATAAATACCATCTAATCCAATGTATTTTATTTTATAATCCAATACCTGTAAATCATTAATTGTAATATCGGCATTAGCCTGCAATTTGGTCAACATATTTTTCAGGTTTATGGTGCCCGAAAGTTTTCCGCTTTTAACAGCACCTGTAGAATCCAATAATTGACCGATATCGGATAAACTCAGATTTTCAATATTTATTTTAGCGTCAGACAGCGAGTTTCTTCCATTTTGAATATTTATTTTTTGTTCTCCTTGTACCAAAGAAAAATTTTGTGCTATAAAAATATTATCGACAATAGTAAGTTCGTTCCCTTTTTCTACCTGCCAGATTTTATTATTTATTTTTAATTCTGAGTTAATAATTTTTGCGATAATGCTATCACGTTTAAAATCTAATATAGAAATCATGCGTACGGAGTTATCAGAAGAGTCATTTGAAATACTTAGATTGGTTAAAAGTTGTTCTAATGAGCTATTTAATCCTAGTTTTATTTCTTTGATGTCAGTCTTTCTGATTCTTAAATTACTGACAGTTGCATTTAACAGAAGATCAGAATTATTGGTATTACCATCTAAATAGATATTATTAAATGCAATGTCATCGTAGTTGGCAGAATCCATTTTTGCATTTATTTCTAATACATTTTGATTGGTGTTTATGGTAGTGGTTAAATCAAGTTCACTTATGAATTGTAATTGTGGTACAAAGACTTTTATTAAACCAAAATCAGATTTTAGTTTGACAATTGCATCTAATTGTTGCGGTTCTGAAAGTTTAAAATCTTTTGCCGTTGGTTTTATTAATTGAGAATATTTACTCAAAAATACTTTCATGGATGGAACAATGGTTAATGGATCAAAAACACCATTCAAGTTGGCATTAAACTGGTCGGATTTAATAACGTAATTTTTGATAATGCCGTCATTCTCCAAATTAATGTCTACATCAGAAAGCACTAAAATATCTTTAGTGTTTTGTAAAATAATATTGCTGAACTTTCCTGTACCAACAAAGTTATCAATCTTGTTTCCAACACCGTGCACTTCACCATCTAAAGAAATCATTAGTGTATCTTTAGTGAAATTCAGCTTGTGTAAATCTGCATTTTTGATACTGGTTACAAAATCAAATTTTGGTAATTTATCATTAAAATCAGCGCTGCCATCAAAATCAACCAGAAAGCAATCGTCATCAAAAAAAGCTTTTCCTGAATATTTCTTCTTAACAATTAAGCCATCCACTTTTATTTTGTCAAATACAAAACCGTTGAAATAAAAATTTCGAATAGTTCCGGTTAATTTTGTATTCAAATCTTTTGAACTAAAACCATTTCCATCGGCATTGATATCTAAATCAACTGTACCGAGTAGTTTTCTATTTCCTGTGAGTTCAGCTAAATTTAAACCAGTTGCCACTATTTTTCCTGAATATTTTGGTGCTTGTCCTTTTGGAAAACTCATACGCATATCTGTAACTAAATCACCTAAATTATCTGTTTTTAAAGATCCTTTCGCTACAAAATCATTAATAAAACCGAAGTAAGTACCTTTAAATACTATATTTCCAGAGTTGTCGATTTGTGTCGGAATTTTTATAAACGTGAGTATTTGTTTTAAATCGGAAGGATTGGTTCTCAGTTCGTTTACTTTTAAATCAAACAAAGTTTGATTGACATTTGGCAAGCCTTTTATATTTCCTGAAAAATCTAATACCGTATTTTTTCCTGTTGTGATATATAAATTTTCAGTTCTGATGTTTGATAATTTTCCTTTGATGAAACCACGCATCTTCAATGATTCAGGAACATATTTTTGAGCCATTGGCGCAAAGACCGCTACATCTTTTGATTTTATGAATGCTTCTTTAATATCGGCTTTCATAATCACTTTATTTTCAAAATCTCTAAAAGAACGCCATTCATCTAAAAATTGTATGGATAAATTTCCTTTGATAGTTGAGTTGTTATAAGCAATATCAGCATCGTCTAAATAAATGCCGCCATTATCTAACAACGCTTTTGTATGTAATTTTTTTATATTTAGATTGTTATCGCCAATACCATTCAGGTTTTTGATATTTACATGCATGCCAGTGGAATCCCAACGATAATCTTTGATGTCAATATCGACATCGTGTATATTCATCTGGCTAATTAAAAACGTGCCTGCTTTTTGATCTTTCTTTCTAAAATCCATCGAATGGTTGGCATTTTTCAACAGTATTTCATCAACAGTAATATTTAATTTTTTGCCTAAACCTTGCACATCAAAACCTTTGCTTGGTGGTTTATTAGGATCTTTTATTTTTTCAATTTGGTTATAATCTGTCAACTTATAAAACGGATCAATCAATTCTAATTTCTTTACGTCAATTTTTAAATTATTAATATTGAGTTCTCGCACATCAGCTAATAGTTTTGTATAACGAATATCCATTCGCATGTCTTTGTGTGGATCATCTAAAACTATATTTGAATTGGTGAGCAATAATTTATTTAATCGTAGCTCTAATGGCTTGCTTGCTTTTTTTTCTTTAGGTTTTGGATTTTTATTGCAAAACTGCTCTAATAAAAAATGAAAATTAAAAAAGGTATCGTTTTTTGCTCTGTAACCATTAAATTTTAAACCATCTAATTCTACATTATCAATATAAATTTTGCTATCGCGAATGCTGGAAACCTGTTCCATAAAGGTTTTTCCAAGCATTAAATCCACATCTAATTTTTTGACAAATAAAAGTGTATCGGTTTTACTTTTTTGAGTAGATAAATAAACGTTGTAAATTTCAACCGTTCTGATAAAATCGATGCTTACGGAATCTACTTTTACTTCACTACCTAATTGTTTTGATAAATATTCACTTACTTTGTGTACCATATACGTTTGAACCCTTGGTTGCTGGATTAAGTAAAAGGTAGAAACAAATAAAATAAGCAGTAATAGCAGAATTACTAAGACCGTTCTGAATGTATATTTGATAAATTTTTTCAATAGAATTGTAAAAGTTACGAAATTACTAGATTTTACCCAAAAATTATGTCCGAAATAGTCATATTAGCAATAGAATCTTCATGTGATGATACTTCTGCTGCTATTTGTATCAATGGTAAGGTACTTTCAAATCTGACAGCTAATCAAAAAGTGCACGAACAATACGGTGGTGTTGTTCCAGAATTAGCAAGTAGAGAGCATGCAAAAAATATTATACCAGTAGTATCAGCAGCTATTAAAAAAGCTGGAATTACTATAAATGATATTAATGCCATAGCATTTACTCGAGGTCCTGGATTAATGGGTTCATTGCTGGTAGGTGGAATTTTTGCTAAATCTTTTGCTCATGCACTCAATATTCCATTAGTAGATGTAAACCATATGCAGGCGCATGTGTTGGCACATTTTATTAATGAGCCCAAACCTAAATTTCCATTCTTATGTTTAACGGTTTCGGGTGGTCATACACAAATTGTGCTGGTAAAAGATTATTTGGATATGGAGATTATTGGCACTACCATAGATGATGCAGCTGGTGAAGCATTCGATAAAACCGCAAAAATTTTGAATTTACCTTATCCAGGTGGACCTTTAATTGACAAATATGCGCAACTGGGAAATCCTAAAGCATTTAAATTTTCAGAACCACAAATTGAAAAGTTAGATTTTTCGTTTAGCGGTTTGAAGACGAATATTTTGTATTTTATTCAGAAAGAAACGAAGAATAATGAAGCATTTGTAATTGAAAACCTAAACGATATTTGTGCTTCTGTTCAAAAAACTATTGTTTCAATTTTAATGAAGAAAATTAAAAAAGCTGCTGATGAAACTGGTATTCGGGAAATTGCCATTGCTGGTGGTGTAAGCGCCAATTCAGAATTAAGAAAACAACTACAAGATTATGGATTAGAATACAGATGGAACACATATATTCCTGAATTTCAATATTGTACAGACAATGCAGGAATGATTGCTATAACTGCTTATTATAAAATTTTACAAAACGATTTTTGTAAAATTGATATTCCAATTCAGGCAAGAATGAGCTTCTAAATTATTTTCTTTAAATATAGTAAACTCTTAAAATAAATAGTATTTTTACCAAACGTTTGTTTTATTAGAGTATAAAAATAGATTATGAAGAATTTTACATTTACCATTTATTTCTTGTTGATTTCTGCAGTGGCATTCTCTCAATTCAATGTTGGTTATAAAGTAATTACTGTAAGAGACCAGTCGCGGTTCAGAAATATTATAACAAACGTATATTATCCAGCAGCTACAAATGGAACAAACGCACCAATTATAAATAACGGTACCAAATTTCCAGTCGTATCATTTGGACATGGATTTGTTATGTCATCTTTGGCGTATCAATGGCTTGCACAAGCTTTGGCTTCAAATGGTTACATTGTCGGTTTTCCTGCTACAGAAGAAGGAATTCCAAATCATGCTGAATTTGGTAAAGATGAATTATTTATAGCTAGAATATTAAGAAATTATGGTGATACAGCAAGCTCTTTTCTGTTTAATAAAACAAATGGATATACAGCAATTGGAGGTCATTCAATGGGTGGCGGTGCTTCTTTTTTAGCGATGAATAATGCATCTGATATCACTACCTTATTTAATTTTTCAGCTGCAGAAACTTTTGGCATTTTTGGCATTGTAGCAACAGAAGCTGCAAAAAATTGTAATAAGCCAGCTTTAGTTTTTACAGGTTCAAAGGATTGTGTTGCACCAGCAATTAGTAATTGTAAAATAATGTATACTAATCTAAAATCTGAGTATAAATTTTTTGCAGATATTAAAGATGGATCGCATTGTCAGTTTGCTGATGCTGATAAAACTCCATGTGAATTAGGTGAATCATTAGCGTGTGCAGGAACTACCTATATTTCAAGAATAAATCAACAAAACCACGTTCTATTATTATTAAAACCATGGTTAGATTTTTGGTTAAAAAGAGATTGTACTGCAATCACAACATTCTATAATAATTCAACTACAAATTTATCAACTATTGATACATTACAATCAAAGATTATTGATTGTAGTGCGCTCAGTACTATTACCGTTGTAAAACAAAATAAAATTTTAAGAGCAGAAGTATTTCCAAATCCTTCAAGTGGTTTGTTTACGTTTAACATCAATGAGAATTATACAAATGCAATGATTACTCTTTTTGATACGAACGGCAAAATCATTGATATAAGAAACTTGAAAAATGATAATACAATTATCTTAGATTATTCTTATTTATCAAAAGGTATGTATCAATTGCGTTTCAATTCAGATAATGGAAATTATTATTCTAAGATTGTAATTGACTAATAGGTATAATAAATGAGATCTGTAATCTTATAAATGATAAACGAAATTAAGAATTGCTAAGCTTCTTAGTTTTTTAGATAAATTATTGAACCAGAATTTTTTTAAATTTGGAAATTCCACCAGAAGTATAAAAGATAAAATATTCTCCTTTTGATACTTCTTTAAAATCAAGCTGATTGTTTTTATTAGATTCGTCTGTTTGTATATTTTTATCTAATAACATTTTTCCACTTATGTCATAAATCTGAATGCTTATTCCATCGTCTCTGAACTCTTCAAATGATATAGTAAAAACTCCTTTTGAAGGATTTGGATAGATTCTAACGCTTGGTTGTGCCGTTTCTTGATTAAATTTAACTGTAATAATTTTTGAATAGGTAAATCGTCCATCAAAATCGGTTTGACGTAATCGATAATATGAAATTCCGTTATATGGTTTTAAATCTAAGAATGAATAATTTTTTATAGTATTAGAATTTCCTGCTCCATCTACTTTTCCTACGTTTTCAAAAAGTTTAGCATCTATACTTTTTTCTACAGTATAATAATCATTGTTGTATTCTGATGCTGTAGTCCACACATTTAACACTGAACTATTTTGCACAATTACATTGTAATAAGATAATGAAATTGGTAAAGTAATACTGTTTTTAACCTGTACATAGATTACTTTAAAGTTTACTCTTCCACAAGCATCTGTTATGCTTAATGTAATAAAATCAGAAGTGTCTGATGAAATATTAGGTGCAGTGTAAGTTGTATTTGCTGCTGTTGAATTAGCAAAAATTCCACCTAATCTACTTGTCCATTTATAGGTAAATGGCGCACTACCTGTACCTGCATTAATAGATGCAGAAATAGGAACAGTACTTCCAGGTACAATATTACTAGGTATAATTGTGGCAAATTGTAATTCTTTTCTGCCACCTGTATATAAAAGAAAATTTAAGTGTGCTCGTTGTGCAGATACCTTCTCTGGAGTGGTGCCACTGGCATCTAAATCATGTCCAGCTTCATACATTACTGTGCCATAAGATGAATTTCCATATGCAAATCCATATGCCAAAAGTACA
>JANNVS010000121.1:0-10684 GCA_031414515.1 Sphingobacteriales bacterium
CAGAACCAGAAATAGAAAAGAAGGGAACTTGTGCTTCGCCTGCCATTGCTTTTGCTAATAATGTTTTTCCAGTTCCTGGAGGACCTACCAAAAGAACTCCTTTAGGAATTTTTGCACCTAGTGCTGTATACTTTTTGGGATTTTTTAAAAAATCTACTACTTCTTTTACCTCTTCTTTTGCTTCATCCAAACCGGCTACATCATCGAATGTTACACTTACTTTAGTGTCTTTATCATAAAGATTTGCTTTTGATTTTCCTATATTGAAAATTTGGCCACCTGCGCCACCCATACCACCAGAAGCTTTACGCATGATAAACATCCAAAGAGCAATGATTAATATGATAGGCAATAAAAAGCCAATAATTTCGAAAATACCTTTTCTTATTTCATTTGTTGTTTTAATCCGTTTTTCATAAGATAGACTACTTTGGATAGCATTCAATTCTTGTTTGAATGATTCAATAGAAGTAATTTCAAAAGAATAGTGTGGTCCTTTATTAATTCCTTTAAGCTTAGTAAGTTTAATTTCTTTGTATTGAGCCTTTGCTTTTAGTGAATCATCTTTGATAAATACTTCTACTTGATCTTTATTTACAATGTTGATTTTCGCAACATCTCCTGATGGCACTAATTTTAAAAAGAAATAATCTTCATCAGTTTGCTTAATTTGAAAGTTTAATGATAAAAATTGTGTTGCTAGCAACCCTATGATAAGTATAGCAAAAAGCCAATAACTGTTAAAGCCACCTTTCTTCTTTTTTGGTGTTTCATTTTCTGGTAAGAAATCCATTCTTTATTAGTATTAAGTAGTAAAAAATAAGTTGTAAGTATATTGATTGTTTAAATTACTTCAACTAATGTATATTAAATATTAATTTTTTAATTTGCATAATGTTTCACTATTGCATCGCTCCATAAATCTTCTAACTGATAAAATTCTCTTTTTTCTCGTTGGAAAACATGAACAATTACGTCTCCAAAATCTATCAAACACCATTCTCCATTGGAACGTCCTTCAAGATGAAAAGGTTTCATTAAGGTTTGTTTTCTTACTTCTTCTTCTAGATGATCAAGAATAGCTCGAACTTGAACAGTTGATTCTGCATGACAAATTACAAAGTAATCAGTGATTGCTTCATTTATTTTTCTTAAGTCCAAACTAACAATATCATTACCTTTTTTATCTTGAATAAGCGAAACAATCAAATCATTCAAATTGTCTGCTGTTATAGATTTTGTTTTTTTCTTTGCTTTTATTTTTTCCAAACGATTTATTATTTATAATTTCACTCAAAGCTACTAAATTTTGGAAATTAATGTAAATAACACTTTTTTTACGGGAAAGTTCCTGTTACACCTTCCTTCAGTGGATTCTACGAATAATTACGCAAAGAGTCATATCGCAAAAAGCAGTCCAATTGATGGAACTGTCATTTTAGCAGATGAACAAGTAGCTGGTCGTGGACAAAATGGTACAGTTTGGCTGTCAGAAGCAAAGAAAAATTTAACTTTTAGCATTATTTATCAAACTAGCTTTTTACAAGCTACTGACCAATTCTATTTAAGTATTGCGGTTTCACTAGGTGTCTGGGAAATAGTTAATATTCATATACTAAAGACTAACAAGACAAAACTTACTGCAAAAATTAAGTGGCCAAACGACATTTACATAAATGACAATAAAATTGCTGGTATTTTGATAGAAAATACGATTGTTGGTATGAACTTGAAATATTCGATTATTGGAATCGGGTTTAATGTAAATCAAGACGTTTTTCCTAAAGAATTAAATGCAACAAGTTTAAAACTTGAAATTCAAAAAGGATTTGATAGAAATATACTATTAAATGAAGCTTTAACAGCAATTGAAAAATACTTTTTATTATTAAAAGAACTAAAATTTGACCGATTAAAGAATGAATATATAGAGAATCTGTATCGTTATAATATTTTATCAAGATTTAAAATAGAAGATCAACCTTTTGAAGGGAAAATTATTGATATAGATGCTACCGGAAATTTAATTATTGAAACACAAACAGGAAAAGAAAAATTCAGATTTAAGGAAATCTCTTATTTATAAACAGAAATATCTTTAAAAGATGAGTGTAACAATGCTATTTTAGTTAAAACGTAGTATTTGTCATAAGTAGTCAAAAGGTTGGAAATATAAAACCACTTTTCTATTTTCGTAAAAACTTACAGATGGCAGCATATTACATAGGAACAAAAATAGAACATCCAAAATTTGGCAAAGGAGTTATCGTAAATGACAGCGATGAATATTCGTACAATATTTATTTTGGAGAAGAAACAGGCGAAAAAGAAATTTCCAAGAATTTTGATGGTCTTGTTGTCATTAAACTAATTGAAAAAGAAAAAGATGCTATTTCTTTAGAACAAGTTAAAAGCATTTTGGAAAAGATAATTGAGCCACTAACAGAACCTATCGTAGATTGTAAAATTGCTGAAAAATGGGAAGGTGGCAATTTAATTATGCAGCCAAAAGATAAATCGTTACAGTCAAAAGAAATTCCAATAGAAGGATTTTTTCATAAAATTGTAATGACTCGAGACCGGTTGCGTGTCATGGAACAAAAAATTAATACTTCTAAAATTTCAGATTTAGAAAAAGTTGAATTACAGCAATATATAACTAGAATTTACGGCAGCCTAACTACTTTTAATGTGCTTTTCCGGTTCAAAGAAGACCAATTTAAAGGTACAGGTGGTGGAGATTGACTCTAATTAACCAAGTTTCATTCAACCTTTTTATGTTAAAAAGTTCATTTTTTTTTTGGATTTGTACTAAAAACTGGTTTCCTATATAATAATTATGTTTAACTTACGTTAACAGACTAAATATAATTATATGCAACAGATTTTTACACCTGAAATTCTTGTTAAACACCTTTACAACGAGACTACTCTTGAAGAATCAGCATTGATAAACGATGCTCTGTCGAATGACGTAAAATTAGAACAAGAATTTAGACAACTTCAAGAAACCAAATATGCCTTAGACGAATCTGAAGGTGATGAACCAAGATCCGCTGTTAGTAAAAAGATTTTGGAGTTTTCTAAAAAACAAGAATTAGTAACACCATTTTAGTTTGTAGGAAATTTTGTTTCTATTTTCTTGAAAAACTAAATAATTGTATTTTTGGTAAAAAATATACGTGTCCACAAAGTCTAAAACCGTAAAGTTTGCGGAAATTGCATCTAATCCAATTGTTTTTGAAAAAAATCCTGTATTAAAAGGAAAATGGAATGCAACATTTTTTAAGAATAAGCAACCCATCATTTTAGAATTAGCTTGTGGAAAAGGTGATTACACACTTGGCTTGGCAAGATTATTTCCAGATAAAAATTTTATTGGTGTTGATATTAAAGGCAATCGAATTTGGAGCGCGGCAAGAATCGCTGAAATCGAAGATTTTAAAAACGTTGGATTTATTAGAGATCAAATAGATCATATTAATGATTATTTTGAAAAAGAAGAGGTAGATGAAATTTGGATTACATTTTCAGATCCATTTCTTCGAGATGGTGACGCCAAAAAACGATTGACATCAAAAAAATTCTTACCTCTTTATAAAAATATTTTAAAGAAAGATGGTTTGATACATTTAAAAACCGACAGCGATTTATTGTATGATTTTACAAAAGAAGTGCTCACAGAATTTCCATCAGAAATTATAAAAGATTATGGTGATGTGTATGCAATGAATAAGAATGAAGAACTGCATAACATTCAAACCTACTATGAGAAAATGCATTTGAAAAACGGATTGTCTATAAAATATTTGTGTTTTTGTTTGTTATGAGAAGCCAATAATCTCTAATATTTCAACATATTCATCTACAAAACTAAAACCTACTACTTCTTCTTTTTTACAACTGATCTGAATACCATATGGTTTTAACGTTTCTGTAATTTCTAAAATATTATTTTTTGTAAAATCAGTTTCGATAAAAACTTTATTATTTTTTACGGATTGTTTTAATGAAATTAACTGTTCGTTCGTGCTAGCACTGTCATTTCGAGCACAGCGAGAAATCTCGCTAGACAAATTAGTGTCGATTTTCACAATGAAATAATCTGTCGACTGACAACTGTCGAATGTCTGTAAATTATCTATTACAATAAACTTATCAAATAAAAAATCATTTTTTTGCGAATGCTCAAATGGAATTTGTATCTCAGCTAATTCTATTTGGTTGGCAATAAATTCTATTTCTTCTTTAGTTTGATGCACACCGAATTCGCCAACAATAACAGGCTCGTGCAGCCATTGTATAATTTCTTTTGCTTTCGAAATACTGATATTGTTTTCATTCAATACATCAAAACAGAAACCAAAATAATGCGCGCCAATTGCACTAAAAAAACGTGCATCGGTTAGGTTGGTAATGTTTGAGATTTTGAGTTGCATTTAATGAATTTTGAGATGTAATATTTTGAGATTTGAAATTATTGTTATCTCATTTCTCATCTTGTTTAATCTCACTTTTATACTTAATAAAATAATGCGCTTCGATAGAAAATATCAATAACAAAAATGCACCGAGTTGATGAAAAACACCAAGTAAAAATGGTACTTTGCCTTCGCTGTATATCAACGTAAGAATACCTAATACTACTTGTAATAAAACCATTCCTAACAACAACCATCTGCTTCTATGAAACTGAAATTGTGCAGCCACATTTTTTGTTTTAAGAAATAAAAAGACGACATAAAAAAAGATAAGATAAGCTACATTTCTATGAATAAATTGCAAAGTTAATTTTACGTCTGTTTCTTCTACACCAAAATATTTTGGGAAATAAGAACCACTCATTAATGGAAAAGTAGTGCAAACCAATGCAGCTTTCGAGCCAGCCACCAAAGCACCTAATCCAATTTGTATAAACACGAATACAATTAAAACTAAAAATAAAATTCTGCTTTTTTTATCAAATGGTGTATGTTGTTTTGGATATAAATATTCTAAGCCAATGCGCAATACATAACCAACAATAATTGTTGCAACTAAAATATGCGACATTAAATTTACTGGATTAACCAATACACTATTTTGATTTAAACCGCTTTGCACCATTATCCAGCCAGCAGCACCAGCAACCGCACCAAGCACAATCGCAATCAAAATTTTATAGATGTCTTCTTTAAAGACTATCTTTTTATAAATGAAATAAAACAATGGAAGTACGGCTGCCAATGCAATCAATCTTGCCCATAAACGATGAAACCATTCCCAAAAAAATATCCATTTAAACTTATCGACAGTCATAGATGTATTCACCAATTTATACTGACCAAATTGCTGATATTTTATAAAGGCTAAATTCCAATCTTGTTCGTTTAATGGTGGCAAAAAACCTAAGATGGCCTTCCATTCTGTGATAGATAAACCGCTACCAGTCAAACGTGTAATACCACCTAAAACAATTTGACCAAGCAACATGCCTACACCAATAATAAACCAAATGCCTAATATTTTCTTACGTTTTGCTTCGTTCATCTTTATCAAGTTGTTGTGCAATTTTTGCTATTGTTTCATCTAACGGAATAAAATTATAATTAAGTTGTTGTTTTATTTTTTCGTTCGAGTACTGAAATCTTTCTATCGAAACTTTCATAATTTCTTTTGTAAAACTACGTTTGCGATTACTTATTTTTGATGCCAGCCAATCCACAAAAATAAACAGATTGCTTGCAGTTTTGTTTAGCGCTCTTTTTGGTGGCAACACATTTAATTTTTTGGCAATGTGCCCAAAATATTCTTTAAAAGAAATATTTTCGTTGATTAATATAAATCGCTCGGCATTTATATCACTGTTCATTAACTGAATACAAATTTTCGTTACATCTTCTACATCAATAAAACCATTGGTTCCGTTAGAATAAAATGGCATTTTTTCGTTTGCAATTCTTTTGAAAACACGTGTAGTGGCTTTGTGTTCATTATTGCTTGCGCCTAAAATAATTCCAGGATTTACAATTACAGCGTTCAACCCTTCAGCAATACCGCGCTCTATTTCACGCTCGGCAAGCATTTTTGTAATACCATAATGCGTTGTCCATTTGTTTTTTTCTGTAATGTTTTCATTTGGTTTGCCGCCAATAGCAGCAATAGAACTAACGTGTAATACTTTTTTAATATTTTTTGATAAAGCGACATTGACCACATTTGCGGTGCCTTCAATATTGCATTTATACATAGCATCATAAAACGAACTATCGTAACCAATTACAGCAGCAGAATGATAAATTTTCTCAATACCATCGAAAGCAATTTCTAAAGATGGGATATCGAGAATATCTGCTTCAATAATTTCTATTTTATCTTTGATAGAATTAAGATGTGAGATGTCAGATGTAGAACGAACAATAATTCTTAAAGATTCACCTTTAGAAACGAGTTGTTTCACCAATTCACCACCAAGAAACCCGGATGCGCCTGTAACAAGAACCATGGTGCAAAGGTAAAGAGTTATCACATATTAGTTGAATGTTTTGTTTTGGGATGCCGTTATTTATTTAAGGCAGATAAATTGCGCCGCCAATTACGTTTTTTCTAGCACCTGTTACTGAAGCGATACAATTTGGCATTTCTAAGATTCTCAATAGGCCAATAAATGCCATTGCCAATGCTTCTTTATATTGCACCGTTAATTTGTCAGGTACTTCTACTTTAATGTTTGTGTGGTGTTGAATCCGTTCTACTAAAAATGTATTGTGTGCGCCGCCACCAGTAATTAAAAGTCGATGGTCGACAGTCGATAGTCCACCGATTTTATTGTTATTAGTTTCTGTGGACTGTGGATTGTGGACTATTGACTCATTAACTTGCATCGCTATATGTTCAACTGCAGTTGCAAGTTTATCCTCAATGGAATCATCATATTTATCAAACAAAGGAATCCAATTGTCATAAATATGTTCAGTGCCTAAAGATTTTGGTGGTAAGAGTTCGCAAAATTCAATGTTGTTTAAATCTTCTAACAATGCATATATAATAGTTCCATTCTTCGACAAGCCACCATTTTTATCATATTCAAGTCCTTTTTGTTGTGCTAGATAATTTAGTAAAGTATTCGCAGCACAAACGTCATAGGCAATAATTTCTTCGACTTCGGAAAGACCCTTTATGGATTTAGGGTTATGAAATGAAATATTTGCAATGCCACCAATATTCAAAAAAAATTTATATTCAGAAAATAAATATTGTTCAGCAATTGGAACAATCGGCGCACCTTGTCCACCATTTGCCACATCTGCTGTACGTAAATCACAAATCACTTTGCAATTTGTTTGAGCTGCAATTTGTGCACCGCATCCAATTTGTGATGTAAATCCTGATAATGGTTGATGAAAAACAGTTTGTCCGTGCGAACAGATAAAATCAAGGGTTTCTATTTTATTCTTTTGGATAAAATCATTGGTTAATTTTCCAAAATAATTACCTAATTCAGTATGCAGTTTTGCAAATTCAAAAGCAGATAAATTTGTTGCATTACGCAATCGTTCTCTAAAATCACTTGTGTATTCTATGCAATCAGCCTGTAAGATTTCGTATTTAAATCTTAAATCATTAATGATGAATCTGACATAACAAATATCCAATCCATCTAAAGAACTGCCACTCATTAAACCTATAACATGAAATATCTTTGTATTCTGCATGAATTTTAATCATAGTTATAAGTAAAAATACATAATTATTTCAAGACAAGCTATTCACTGGTTTTTAATTCAATGGCCAGATATTGATTATTTAAAGAAAAATTATTTCTCGTTAATGAAAATTAATTTTTTTTTGTAGTTTTAGCAATGACAATTTTGAGAATAAAATTTCTGCATTTTTTTTTGTTTTTTGCCACTTATTCGGTTTCGCAAACTATCACACACGGACCCATGATTGGTGGCGTGACAGAAAACAGTGCACGCATTTATATCAGAACAAATCAAGCAACTAATTTTATTTTAGAATATAGTACAGATTCTTTATTTACAATTTTTGAAACCATAAATTCTGCAACAGATGCCAGTTTAGACAACACTAAAATTGTAAACCTATCTTCCTTGACAACATCTACTGAATATTATTTTCGGTATCGTATTAATAATATTATAGAAAGTGGTACAGGACATTTCAAAACATTTCCAACTGTTGGCGTAGCCGAACATTTGGTATTTGTTACCGGTTCTTGTCAAGAAACACCAAACATGAAAGTGTTTGATGTGATGCCAACGCATAAGCCAGATTTATTTATACATACAGGTGATTTTACCTATCCAGCTTATCAGATACCAAGTATGTTTGGTTATCCTCAGGAATGGAGCGCGATAGAATTGGCTTGGCGAAGACGCAATGATGAGCCGATTTGTAAAGATATGTTGAAGAAAATGCCAATTGCTTATATGCCTGATGATGATGATACTTGGGGCAACTCTAAATATTTTAAAGGTGGTGGCGCACAGGTTAGATATGAAAACGGAAAGCTGATAAATTACTTTGATTTGATTCCACGCACGCAACAAATGCGGACCAATTGTTTGACTGGTTACAAGCAATTTTTCCCTGGCTATCCGATGGTGAATGATACTGATGGTTATTATCATTCTTTCAAAGTTGGTAATTGCGAATTTTTTATGATAGATGTGCGCAGTTGCAACACAGGTGGTTGGAATAATTTAAAATACAATGCAGGTCCTAATTTATGGACATTTAATGGAAACAATCCGAACCAAAGTATTTTAAATCAACCGCAGTTAGACTGGTTTTTAAATGCATTGAAAAACTCTTCGGCAACATGGAAATTTATTGTTTCCGGTGTGCCGTTTAATAGAAATATTCAACCGTTGGTAGAGTTACCATTGCTGATACAAGGAATGCAATTTAATATTGCTGGTTATCCTGGAACAGGTTTCCGCTTGTCGTATAGTTTTTCTGATTACTTTGGTGCGTATGCGTATGAGCGCGAAAAAATCTTAAACTACATAAAAACAAATGCCATTAAAAACGTGATGGTTATTAGTGGCGACACGCATGGTTGTGCTATTGATGATGGAAGAAATGCCGGTTTGCCTGAAATGAATGCCAGTGGTTTGAGTGTTAGTTCTACGGAATTATATTTTCAGTTTAATGAGATATTAAGGCAGATTGGTTTTGATTTGAATAAATGGCTGTGGAACAAAGGTGGTTTAGGAATCGGCAACAATAATATGAAAAATGCTTTTGGAAAAATGGAAGTATTTGGCAACGATTCCGTGCAGTTGTGTATTATTGATGAAGACAATGTAACGATTGCTTGCCATACCGTAAAAAATAACAGTATTATTTCAGGTGTAAATAATGTTAGAGTGTTGACTGATTTGGTGACTATTTATCCAAATCCGGCGAGTGATAAATTACAATTGGAATGGAATCAGAAATATGGTTTTGAAAAAATACAGCAAGTAAAGATTGTAGATGTAAATGGCAAAGAAATGTATTTAGATAAAACGTTGCTTACTTCGCAGCTGATAGAAATACCTATTCAGCAATTACCAAGTGGTATTTATTTGTTGAGTATTGAAACCGAAAAGTCTTTTGCGGTGCAGAAGTTTGTGAAAGAGTAGTTAGGATTGTTTGTCGTCGTGTTGTGGCATTGGAATACAATCAGGACGAGGAACTATTCTTTTTCTCATTAATGCCTTATCATTAAAATGGCGTGATATTTCGTATGTCTTAGTTCTGTATTCTTCTACGGTGTGATAGAATATTTTAATCTTATCACAATTCTTATTCTCAAAAATAGTGTTTAACATTGTTCTGTCTGATAATCCACAAGAATGTCCCATTATAAATATTTCAAATTTTCCTGAATCAATAAAATTTAATAGATTGTGATAATTTGATGTTTTAAAATAATCAAATGATTTAATGTGTTTAAAGAATTCATTTTCATTTAAGTCCTCTATTTCTTGATAAGATTTATCAACTTCGTCACCATATCCAAAAATAATAGGATTTTTTATTTGTTTCAATTCCCCATGAATATTAATCATATTAGAAACGAAATCAGAATTTAAGTATATAAAAGGGATGTTAGTATAATTAAAATTTTAAATAAGTATTTTATCATCTGGATACATTTCCGAAAATCCATCTCTGCGTTCTTTTTTCATTCCAGCATAAATAATATCCTTTAGCTCTTTAATTTTATTTGAATTGCTTTCTTGAATTTTAAATAAATACTCTTCTAATTCCAATTTAATAAAGTCAAGTTGATCATTTAAAGATTTTATTATCTTTAAAATAGCTTTTTTATTACTTGTTGCTTCTGTGAATTTCTTTAACCACATTACAAGATTTATATAATAATGGTTTTCTATGTCAACCCAATTAGACTCAATTGCTCTTCGAAATAAATTCCCACTAAAGTAATTCTCTACAAAAGTTACATTTATACCATCAATCTTTAAAAATTCTTGTATTTCTTCTGCCTCTTCAATTTTCTTAAAATAATAAGCTGTGTGGTCATTAGAATAGTTTGAATAAATCGTTAGGCGTCCTATTCTTATTATAATTAATTTATCAATATATCTAGTATTTTCTGAGTCTAAGTTTATTGCATTTTTATAATTTCTTAATGCTGTTAATAAACATCTTTTCAAATAATCCAAAATAA
>JANNVS010000122.1:0-10047 GCA_031414515.1 Sphingobacteriales bacterium
GCCATCTCGCCTTGTCCGAATGATACGTTCATTTTTGATGCGTTATTACATAATAAGATTGACACTGAAGGTTTAAAATTTAAATTAGTATTTGCAGATGTGGAACAACTCAATCAAGCCGCATTTCTACAGCAATATGATATTACAAAATTGAGTTATAATGCTTTTGCTTATGCTTCTGAAAATTATGTCTTGTTGCATTCTGGTAGTGCCTTAGGATATAATTGTGGTCCGTTATTGATTAGTTTAAATGAACTAACAGATAAAAATGTAAATGAAAGTAAAATTTGTATTCCAGGTAAATATACAACCGCAAATTTATTGTTCAGTTTAAAGTATCCTTATGCAAAAAATATATCACATGTAGTTTTTTCAGAAATAGAAGACTGCATAATAAATGGCAAGTTTGATGCTGGTGTTATAATACATGAAAATCGTTTTACATATGAAGATAGAGGATTAAAAAAAGTCATAGACTTGGGTGAATATTGGGAACAAACCTATAAAACACCAATTCCACTTGGTGGTATTACTATAAAACGAAACATTAGTAAAGAAATCCAAATAGCAGTTGAGCGAATAATTAAACGAAGTATCGAGTTCGCTTTTCAGAATCCAAATTCGTCAAAAAATTTTGTAACTCAGCATTCTCAAGAAATGAGTGGAGAAGTTTGTCAACAACATATTAATTTGTATGTCAATGAATATAGTCTGGAATTAGGAATAGAAGGTGAATTTGCTGTAAATACACTGTATAAAATAGCACAAGAAAATAAAATTATACCGAAAATTTTAAAACCAATATTCATAAATAACTAAAACCTATTTACTGGAATAATCTTTTAAGACATCTAATCGTTCTTGTATATTGAGCTGCCACAATCTTTGTTTTTGTATATCAACACTATGATTTGTTTCGTTATCATAATTATTTTCTTCGTTAGTCCATTTTTTCAAAATATTATTACTTATAGACTTTAATTTGGCTAAATCTTTAGCAGAATGAACTTTCTCTTTTAATTGCTTTCTAAAAAGACGCGTATATAATTCTGTAATATCGAAATGCAATTGTTCATGTTTTAATATATAATCTGACTCAAGACTTTTAATACTCCATGATAATCTTGGATAATATTTTGCAGTAACAGTCCACTCAATCTGATTGTTCTTTGTAGAATATGAAAATTCAACTGATGACGCTGCCATAGCAACTTCAGAACTATTATTATTAGGTTTGCCCTGAAAATCATTCCAAGAAAGTTTTCTATTCTCTTTCCAGGTAAAAAATGCTTCATAACCAGATGATCCGTAAGGTGGTAAGGTGAAGGCTACTGAAAACAGTATCATTAAAATATATAAAAGTGTAAGTTTCTTCATTGCCAACAGAACGCAAATAGTATACCAATACGTATAATAGTAACTGTTAATAAAACTAAATTACTCTTGAAGTATTATAAATTGTTTATTATACACATCAAATTGATCAATTAATTCAGCAATAAACGATTGTCCGTATTTTGCATAATACACAGAAAAATTTTCAACTCTCTCCTGAAAAGAACTATTTGGAAACAACTGTGCTTTAATTTTTTCGATTTGGTTTAATTCAGTTTCGTTTTTTTGTTTCAACGATTTCATTAATCGTTTTTGAATACTTTCAATACTTTGCAAAGATTTTTGCAACTCAGCACCAACTGTATTTACCAGACTCGCATCTATATTTTTAGACAATTCTTGCAATTTATTGAATGTAATTTCAATTTCATTTTTATAGATGGAAACATCAATATCTTCTTCTGTATTCTTAGCAATAAATTCTTTCTTTAATTCATCTGTTTCTTTTAAAAAATCTTGTGTTTGAAAACCAAGTTTTTTTATTTTTTTAAAAGTGGATTCATTTAGTAATAACACAGAATTACGCAATAATAGCTGTGGTAAGTTCACGGTGTAAAAATCAAACACAGGTTTTAGTTGTAACCAATAACTCAATTCACCAGCTCCGCCAATATAGGCTAAACTTGGTAAAATTTTCTGTTGAAATAAGGGTCTTAAAATTACATTTGGCGAAAATCGTTCAGGATGATTTTCTAACTCTTCTAAGATCTCATTTTCTGTAAAAGAGTACTGAGTATTTAGTACTAAGTATTTAGATGTTGATACATCAAACTCTATTCTCTCACGAGAATTTTTACTTAAATAAAATAAATTTATATCTCGTGGAAATGCTTGTTGTTTATATCCTTTTGCTTCTAATTGTTCTAATTGCTTCGTGACTAATTTTATAGAATTTTGATGTAATAATTCATCTTTCATTATTGCAGCATATTGCTGTTTGAAGACCTTATCGTTTCCATCCACAACCACTAAACAATATTCACCAAATAATGCATTTACTAAATAACGTGTTGCTTCTGTTAATGTTTGTTTCGAATATGCTTTTTTATAAATTTCAATTAATTGATTTGCATATTCAGTTTCACCTAAAATTGTTTTTATCTCTTCTATTAATGATAATATACTTTGCGTAGAATATTCACCAGTTGCGCCACCTTGTTTATCTAGCCATTCATTCTTTTTATTGTATAAATTGATATGGTTGATTTCTTCAAAATCATGATCTTCGCTGCCAAGCCAATAAACAGGCACAAAATTAAAATCAGGATATTTTGCTTTTAATTGTTTGCAAGTAGAAATAGTCTGTGCAATTTTATAAATGTAATAAAGCGGCCCAGTAAAAATATTTAACTGATGTGCTGTGACGATGCAAAAAGCATTTTGGTCTTTTAGCAATTCAATATTACTTATAGTATTTTGGTGAAGTACACCAACATCGGCGTATTGTTTCTTTATGGTTTCTACTAATAGTTTTCTATCAATATTTTCAGTATTCTTATCAGCAATAATCTTTTTAATTGCATCAATATTTATTTCGTAATTATAAAATGGTTTTACACTTTCATTAGTAGAAATATAATCCAAAATAAGTTTGGAAAACAAATTGGTTTGTGAGAAAGGAATGTTGTTACTATCCATAATATAAAATCAGCTAATTATTTATTACTTCACCATACAAATCAAAATCAGTAGCATCGTTTATTTTCACCATACAGAAATCACCAACTCTGCAAAAATATTTTTTAGCATCAATCAGTACTTCATTGTCTACTTCTGGTGAATCAAATTCAGTGCGTCCAACGAAATAACCACTTTCTTTTCTGTCGATTAAAACTTTGAACTTCTTTCCTATTTTCTCTTCATTTTTTTGAAAAGAAATTTCTTGTTGAATTTGCATTAATCTACTAGCGCGTTCTTCTTTTGTATCAGTATCAATATCATCTTCAAAATCGTGTGCTGCTGTATCATCTTCATGCGAATATTGAAAAACACCTAATCTTTCAAATTCCATTTCTTTTACAAAATCACATAAATCTTGAAAATCTTCTTCTGTTTCGCCAGGAAACCCAACTAACATGGTGGTTCTGATAGCAATACCAGGAATTTTGGTTCTTATTTGTTGAATTAATTGGCGCGTTTCTGATTGTGTAATTTGACGTTGCATGCGTTTTAGAATATTGTCGTTTGCGTGTTGCAACGGCAAATCTAAATAGTTACAAACCTTATTGCAATCTCGTATCGCATCTAAAATATCTAACGGAAATTTACTTGGATATGCATAATGCAAACGAATCCAATCAATACCTTCTACTTCATTTAATTGATATAATAATTTCGATAACGAACGTTCTTTGTAAATATCTAAACCATAATATGTCAATTCTTGTGCAATCAACATAATTTCTTTCACACCTATTTTTGCTAAGTTTTTAGCTTCTGCAATAATTTCTTCTATTGTTTTTGAAACATGTTTTCCACGCATCAATGGAATGGCACAAAATGTACAAGTTCTGTTACAACCTTCTGAAATTTTTAAATATGCATAATGTTGTGGTGTTGTTAAAAAGCGTTCCCCAATTAATTCATGTTTGTAATCTGCTTTTAATTTTTCGAGTAATTGCGGTAACTCTAACGTACCGAAATATGCATCTACTTGTGGAATTTCAATTTCTAAATCATCTTTGTAGCGTTGCGATAAACAACCTGTAACGTATAATTTTTCTATCTTACCTTTTTCTTTTTGTTTTGCATAAGATAAAATTGTATTGATGGATTCTTCTTTTGCTTTGTCGATAAAACCACAAGTATTTACAATAATAATATTTGCATCATTCTTTTCAGATTGATGTTCTACATCAAAATCATTGTATTTTAATTGCGAAACCAATACTTCAGAATCTACTAAATTTTTAGAGCAACCTAAGGTAATGACGTTATATTTATCTTTTGTATGTGATTTTGTTTTCATCGAGGCACAAAGTTACAACTTCATATCTTATTTGATTATTAAATCAGTATTTCAACAGCCATTTTACTGTTTCATTAGCATCGGCAATCGACCACGAATGTGGGTGTTTTATATTTAACAACTTGCGTATTCCTTTGTTTTCTGTAAGAATCAGTTGCGCTTGATTATTGCCATTTCGTTGTAAGTCATTTATAAAACTTTGGTTATCCAAGATATTCAAATCGTAGGCATTCCAGTGTTTTTTGTTCATTGCCCAATTAAAATCAGGTTCACAATAAATAGTAATAGGTGTGTTTTCAAATAAACGCACGCCAAATTTATTCTTATCATCGTAGCAATAAGGCGATAAACGAATGTAATTTTCATAAGCTGTACTCAAATCTCCAAGAAAATAAGTACGCATTTTATCCAACATCATTTTATACAAAGGTTTGTTAGTATTATAAAATTTTGAGGTATCATTCATCCAGTTATCATACACTTTATATAACCGTAAAAAATCTAACGGTGGATCGATGGCAAAAACGGCTTTCGGTTTTAGTTTGATATCATACGTATTGCAATGCTGTATGTATTTCACCACGCCAGAGCCACCAAGTGAAAAACCACCGAGATAATATGCATTATCTGGAATATCATATCTCAACAACAAAATTGGAATCATACTATCTAAATAAGTTTGTGCATTGACATCAATTTGAAAGGAAGAGGTACCTTCGTTATTTGATAAGATAATGGTAAGAATTCCGTTCATAGCAGCAACTGTTGGTATATTTGTCTCGCGTTCAGCTAACATTGGCGATTCGCCTAATGAAGGCAATAAAATCAGTAGCTTTTTTGAAGGTGCATTGGGTCTATAAACAACTGCAAAGTTTTTAGTACTGTCTTCTTTATCAAAATAATCTACTGTGCGGAAATACGATGCAGACTTTTGTGCAAATAGAATTACATGAAAAAAGAATAAAGATAATATGATGAAACTTTTTTTCATTTTACTCAAACAAAGTCTCAATAAATGCCTGACGATTGAAAACCTGTAGTTGTTCCATTTTTTCGCCTAAACCTATATATTTTATTGGTATTTTGAACTCATCTGCAATGCTTAAAACAACGCCACCTTTTGCTGTACCGTCTAATTTTGTAAGTGCTAAAGCTGTAACTTGTGTAGCTGCAGAAAAATGTTTGGCTTGTTCTAAAGCATTTTGACCTGTAGATGCATCCAATACTAATAATACTTCGTGTGGCGCATCAGGAATTACTTTCGACATTACTTTTTTAATTTTAGAAAGCTCATCCATCAAACCTTGTTTGTTGTGTAAACGACCTGCTGTATCTAAAATTACTATGTCAACGCCTTTTGCCACGCCACTTTGTACGGTATCAAATGCAACAGCTGCCGGATCGCTACCCATTTCTTGTTTAACTATTTGTACACCTACACGTTCACTCCATATATTAAGTTGTTCTACAGCTGCTGCACGAAACGTGTCGCCTGCACCAAGTAATACTACTTTTCCTGCTTTTTTAAATTGAAATGCTAATTTTCCAATCGTTGTTGTTTTACCAACACCATTTACACCTACTACCATAATTACGTATGGTTTTTTATCTGTTTCTGGAACAAAATTGAGTAAATCCTTTGTGTTGTTTTCAGCTAATATATTACCTATTTCATCCTTTAATATCTGATGGAGTTCACTTGTATTTAGGTATTTGTCTTTTGAAACTCTTGCCTCCAATCTATCTATAATTTTGATAGTTGTCGGTAGTCCAACATCAGAAGTAATTAGGATTTCTTCTAATTGATCTAAGAATTCAATATCAATAGTAGATTTTCCAGCAACTGCCTTTGAAATTTTTGCAAAAAAGCCTTGCCTGGTTCTCTCTAATCCTACATTAAGTTGTTTTTCTTCAGCTTGAAATTCTTCTGCAGATTTTGTTTTATTGAATATTTTATCAAAAATGCCCAAAATAAAATTTTTAATAGATAATTAATAAAAATAGAAACAAATATAAATAAAAAAGCTTCTCTAGCGGAGAAGCTTTATAATTAATTGATATTAAATTAATTACAAATTTTTAATGGTGTCTTGTAACAAGTCTTTATGTACTACTTTTTCACGAGTAGAATATGAACCTGATTTATCAGAACGTACAAACTTGATGATTTTAACCATATTCTTGGATTCACCAACGTTTTTACCTCTATCTACTTTCGCATTTTTAGATACTTTTGCCATGTCTTATTATTTTATTTCTTTATGAACAGTTACTTTTTTCATGATAGGATTGAATTTTTTTAATTCAATTCTTTCAGGCGTATTTTTTCTGTTTTTCGTTGTAATATAACGAGAAACTCCAGCTAAACCAGATGTTTTATGTTCGGTACACTCTAATATTACCTGAATTCTATTGCCTTTCTTCTTTGCCATTTTCTTAATTTTAGAAACCTAATTGGATTTCACCTTTTTTCTGTAATTCTTTTAAGTAAGTATAAATACCTTTTTTGTTGATTGTTCTGATTGAAGAAGTACATACTTTCAATTCAATCCATCTGTCTAATTCAGGAATAAAGAATGTTTTTTTCTGTAAATTAGGATAGAATTTTCTCTTCGTTTTAATGTTTGAGTGAGAAACGCTATTTCCTGACATTGGACCTTTTCCTGATAAATCGCAAAACCTTGCCATAATTTTTTCTTTTAAGAGGTGCAAATATCGGAAATATTTCCTGAAATACCAAACACCTTTTGCACAATTGTTAATTTATAAGTGAACCTGAAGGGAGTCGAACCCCTAACCTTCTCATCCGTAGTGAGATGCTCTATCCAATTAAGCTACAGGTCCAGTAATTTTGGACTGCAAAGATAGGGTTTTATTTGCAAAATTGACATTTAGACAATTTGAAAATGATGTTATGAGATAATTAATAATTGAAACTAGAATTAAAATATTAGATTTTATTTTTAAAACAGAACTATTTAGTGGCTAATAATCAATCCGTCTTTCATTATGAATTTCTTATCAGCCTTATCTGCTAAATGGTTATTATGCGTAACAATAATAAATGTTTGATTAAATTCTTTCTTTAAATTAAAAAATAAATCGTGTAATTCTTCACTTCTTTCTGTATCCAAATTCCCTGTTGGCTCATCTGCTAAAATAACTAAAGGTTTATTCATTAAAGCACGTGCGACTGAAACACGCTGTTGTTCACCACCAGAAAGCTCATTGGGTTTGTGGTGTATTCTATCTTTCAAACCCAAAAAATCTAATAGTTCAGAGGCACGTTTTCTCGTTTCGGTATCATTTTTTCTGGCTATAAAAGCAGGAATGCTTACATTCTCTAATGCAGTAAATTCAGGTAATAAATGATGAAACTGAAATACAAAACCTAAATGCTGATTTCTAAAATCAGAGAGTTCTTTGTCTTTTAATATAGAAATATCTTGATTGTCAATAGTAACAGTTCCTTTATCTGCTTTATCTAAAGTTCCAATAATATGCAACAAAGTTGATTTACCAGCACCAGATGGACCAACAATACACACTAAATCACCTTTATTTATCTCTAGAGAAACACCCTTTAAAACTTGTAACTGATCGTAGGATTTATGAATATTTTGGCAAGAAATCAATTCTAAAAGCGATTAATATTAAACAATTACAGACTACAATTAACACAATAAACCCAAGCGCCATGATTAATTTCAGATTTTACTTTTTGTAAAGAAGTAGAAATATCTAAATTGGAAACTACTATGGTTGTTCTAAATAGTCCGTTAATTTCATCTTTTGAAATTTTAACTGTATATCCTTTGCCTTCTACTTCAGTTTTGAGTTTCATAGCGCGTGATTCATTAAAGAAAATACCAATTGCAATGTATGACTTGTCTTTTAATAAAGTTATTGCAGGTAAAGTTGTTGTTGCAATTGGTGCTGATTTTACTTCTTCAATTACAGGCTTTGTCACTATATCTGAATTCAATGGAATTGAAACTTCTACTGGCTTACTTTTTGTATTTATAGCTTTATTTTTAAAAACTGGAACTAATGATGTTTGATTTTGAAAATCATTACTTTTATGAATATTCCAGGTTAATGAAGACACTAAAAATGTAATTGCTAAAAATGCAGTGATCCAATAGGACAATTTCGATGTGGTTCTTTTTGGAGAAACTAGATCTTGCATTAATTCAGGATGCAATATCCGCAGATAGGTCTCTTTTATTGTAGATTCTGTATCTTTTAAACGTTGAATAGGCTGCAAGGACAAAGATGGAAGTCCATAACTTTCTAACAAGTAATTTTTAGTAAAATAGGGTTGAAATTGTATATTACTATCATTATCAAGTATTAGCTTTCCAATGTCTTTAAAAATTAGACTTTTATTATTCGTTAAAGAATCGTTGCATTGTCTTGAAAAGTCAATTACTCTTTCTTCTGCTTCTTTATAGGTAATGGAATATTCTAATGCCACTGCATTTTTCAAAACGCCGTCGTTTTTTTGTAAAGAACGATTGAATGCTATAATTTTATTTGGAGGAAGAATTGTATTTTCTTGCAAGCGTACTTCAGCTGGATTATAGTTACCAATAAATGCTCCGAAGTTTGGAATAATAACACAGTTATTGGTCTGTAATAATTGTTGGATTAACTCTACCATTTTAGCAAAGTTAATTTATTTTGTTAAGAATACAATAGATTGCATAAAGTATTAAAGCAAGATTCTTGACTTCGTTCAGAATGACAGCCTATGTAATTAGAAACTAAGTTTTACACCAGCAATGACCTGAAATTGATAAGTTGGATAACGATAAAAACGTTGCCATTTTTGAAAACCGAGATTATTCAAATCCACAAAAATGCCAATATTTTTAGTAATGAAATAATTTGCGGATAGGTTTACATCTATCAATCCTTTAATTGGAATTAAATCAGTAGTTTGATATGGTGGGAAATCATTATAATTATTTTGTGTGCCATTTACTTTGCTTTGTCCTGTAATATCCATATTTATGTATAATTTTTCTTTCCAATTATAAAATGCAGAAAATCCAGCTTTAAAAGTTGGCACATAAGAAAGTTCTTCTGCTGTATTTTTATTATAAATAAAATAATCGAACCACGCTTTTGCACCAAACTGATTGCCTTTATTGTAAGACAAGCCTATATGCGGATTCCAAGATTTTAAATTATTTACATTTTGCACATCAAAACCAATATTATCAAATAAAAAAATGTATTCATCAATAAATTGTGCATTGTTACGTGACACCAATTGACTAAAACGAACATCATAACCGAAGCCTTTTACGCTTCCTCTAAAACCTATCATTGTACGAATTTCATCAATTGAGTTATCATAATTGTCTGTAACAATAAATGGATTTTCTAAAGAAAGATTATTCAAACTATTAATTTTTACTTGTGTCTTCCATTCGTTATACATTACAAAATAATCTTTGTAAATCTGTAATTGATTTTCAATTTCTGGTAACACATAAAACGTTCTATTCGTCACTATTAAATTTGGTCCTGCTTTTAATTGCCAGATTTTGAATTTTATTTTTCCATAAGGAATTGCCTGTACCGTAAAATGATTTTGATTATTAAAGAATGCAAAAAATGAAGTGTCCTGATAATTATCTTTGTAAGAAACGTTTGTTACATTCAACTTTGCTCCA
>JANNVS010000123.1:0-1504 GCA_031414515.1 Sphingobacteriales bacterium
TGGATGACCTTGCAAACGCGAATTGATATGACGAAATGTGCCTAATTCTTTCACTTCAAAAAAACCACGACGTGCCAAGGTGCTATAAAATACTGGTGAAATATGACCATTTGACAAGAAAAATAAATCTTCATTTTTTCCATTCATTTTAAAATCAGTATCGATATTCATGATTTCAAAATAAAGTGCGGTAAAAAAATCTGCACAACCCAACGAGCCACCAGGATGACCTGATTTGCATTGATGTACCATGCGCACAATATCTCTGCGTATTTGCGTGGCTGTTTTGTTTAGTTCTGCTATTTGCATAATTTAGTCGTGAGTGGTAAGTAATAAGTCGTAAGTTATGCTTCGATAAACTTAACATGAAAATACGATATCTACAAAAATAAGAAAATAAAAATGATTAATTAATGAATAGATACTAACGAAAAACAGGATAGCTTAAAGTATCGTATTTTATTAATTCCTAAATCTATTTTGGCCAGCCAAATCTGTTCTTTAGCTGGTCTTTTACATTTTCCTGAATGGATTTTTTTGGTGTTGTATCATTCGGATTTTTTCCTTGTAATGCTTCCTGAACACGATTTTTTACTTCTTCTCTCACCTGAGTTTTAATGGTATCCAATGTTTGCTTTGCTTGTTCTTTTACTTGTTGAATTTGTTCTTGTGCTTGTTCTTTCACAGCATCTTTCATCGTTGCGCCACCAGCAGTGCCATCAGGTTTGCCAACGTTTATTATAGGTTTGTTGAACGTGCCACCAATTTTTAAATTAATTCTGATGACTTCAGGTAACATGCCATTTAATCTTGGAATCGGGTTTTTTGCCAACAAACCTTGTGCAAAACTACTTGCCTGACCCAATTCTTTCCAAGGCACATCGATTGCTGCAGTGTAATCCATGCTTTGATCTGCAATGCCTTGTGAACCACTAATTGACATTTTCAAATTGTTGACCTTGGTTTCAAAAGGTGATACTAAAATTCTTCCGTTGGCAACTGTTGTTTTAATATCTAAGTTTTCGATTTTTATATTTTCTAATTGTTTCAATTTTGTTTGTTCTACAATTTGCTTCAATGCAGGCACACCACTAATATTTGCCAACGGCATTTTAAAACCAGCTGTTCCATTTAGCGATTTTAAATCTGGCGATAAATCAGGGTTTAAAGACATTTTCATATTCATGTTAGATAAAAACACACCGGTAACATATTTCATAATCGGTGCAGCTCGTTTCATCGAACCAACAAATTTATACACTTCCTGAATATCAAAATTATAGATGTTATAGGTAAGGTTTGCTGTTGGAATATCTGTTTTAGTATTATAAAAACCGCTTGCCGTTATCGAACCACCTAATAAATTTCCTTGTAAATTAGTAAGATTTAATTGTTCGTCTTTTAAATTGATATTTCCATTTAAATTTTTGATGATTAGTTGGTCGTACAACAACTCACCTATCGTGGCAACACCATTAAAATCTATATTCTTAGGCAATCGTAT